>NZ_FR890673.1:0-557 GCF_000435935.1 Ruminococcus sp. CAG:57
CATATCAGAAAACTATTCCTACAGGGGCAAAGTTGATGAGCGTGAAGTCTGTGGGTGGTAGGTCTATCGTGTGGAATCAGTTATGCGATACTGTTTTAGATAATTTTTCTGACACCGTCAGTGCTGTATATCACGAATACGGCATTTGTAAATTTACAGCAAACGTTGGCGATAAAATATGCATTTATTCTGGGGGTATTAATGGCACATACGCAGCTAATGGCGCATATGTAGCAGGATTCATAGGTTCGGCGTATATTGAATTTTTTGGGAAACAAATCGTGCAATGTACGGAAAATGGGAACTGCATAATATATTTGCGATTGAGGGGAGATGGAAACACATATAGCAATGTTTCTGTTCGTCCTGAATTTTTCAATTTAACAAAAATGTTCGGCGCAGGAAACGAACCCACAACTGTTGAGGAATTTGAAGCCATGTTCCCAGAGGACTACTACCCATATAATGCTGGGGAAATAGTCAGCGCTGGGGTGACAGAGGTCGAATATGGGCTGTTTGGCAGAAATTTGTATAATCATTCCGAGCTTAAAAAAAAT
>NZ_FR890674.1:0-711 GCF_000435935.1 Ruminococcus sp. CAG:57
GACGGATCCGACCACATATGATGATAGTATTTGAACGTTGAAGGATTGCCCTGTTTTCCAGGTACTTCAACCTTCGTAAGCTCAACATCGACTTCTTCATTGTCATCAAGGCCGTCATCATCCGTGTCAGCTTTCATATAATCGGTATTAACAATTTTGCAATTTGAGCTTACAATAAGACCACTCATTTCTTCAATATCTGTAAAACCGTCACCATCAGTGTCTGTTTCTCCAACAAAGGTCTTAGGACCTATTTCATTGCAGCTTTGATTTATTTCAGCAGCGGTTTTAGCAGAGTATACCTTGCCGCCTGTCAGCTGTGCATAACCTATCAATGCAGCTGTATTAAAATCACCAATACAGAAAAAGTAAATAGGTATCATGTTATTAATTGCAAGCTTAAGAAATCTACTGTCAACTGATACACTGCTGTCAGTAATAAAAATAATTTTAGAGTTATACCCCATAGCCTCATCATTGAGTATAACTGCTGCTAAACCAATTCCATAACTAGCATTAGCAGTTCTGCTGTAATAAATCGGATCCCATTTCAACGCACTTTTGACACTCGTAAAATCGGTGTTCATTCCACCAGCATTCTGGTAGGTCAAAAAGCTCATAATATCTGAATCCGACATTGAGTCTACAATATTACTAACTATAAGTTCATTTCGATTTGCGTTATTAACATTATATATATTCGAACTTTTT
>NZ_FR890675.1:0-1767 GCF_000435935.1 Ruminococcus sp. CAG:57
AAAAACTTGATCAATTTCGATTTGTATTCCCTTTTCCTTATCCTTTTCCCTTACCTCGCCAAAAACTTCTGATACTTACTCTTAGGCTTCTCAGGTATCGTCATAATAAGCCTGCCGCTTGCTATCATTGGCTTGACGTACCTTTCCATAACGTAAGCGATCGTCATTCTGCCATTGAAAAACTCCGCTATCTCATTCCTGCTTCTCGGCGTTTTACAGAATTCAAGTATCTCAGTTTCAATGTCATCTATCGGCACGCTTTCGGCGGCGCTGTTGTACAACGTCACCTTGAATACGCCTCTGTCGCTCTCAAATTTCGGTGCAGTCAGACCGCTTTGTTCCATTGCATTTATTATCGTAGGTATGCCGCTGTATCTGTTCTCCGTTTCACCGAGTATCTCCATAGCACCCGCTATCTTAGGGTTTCTTGTGTCGGCAGACACTTTCCCCAATCTGTCAAGGGTCATTCTGCCGTAAAGTCCGCCGGGATTTTCTATCTCAAAACGGTCGCTGAACATCTTTATGGTTATAGGCGTTGTGTCCGTGTGGATACTGTAATCTCTGTGGATAATAGCGTTCAGGATAAGCTCTCTGATAGCAATTACAGGATACTCCGTCTTGTCCGTCCGCTTGCCCGTGTTCGGGTCTATGATAGTCGCAGTTTTCATATTTTTGCGCACGAACACCAAAGCATCATTCAGCATCTGCACAAGTGTTCCGTCTATTCGCTGATTGTCTATAAAACGTTCGCCGACGTTTGCCGTACTGCTTATCTCAGTTCCGGGCACAGACACAGCCGTTATGCAAAGCTGCGGAAAAAACGCCTGCGGGTAGTTTGAGAAAAGCATTATTCCGGTCAAAGTCGGTTTGCCCTCATCAGTAAAACCTTGCAAGCGGCATATTTCCTCATTTGAAAGCTCGGCAAGATTAGGCTTTTTGCTTTTCAGCAGGTCAAAATAAAGCTTGAATGTGTTGGTCTGAATGTCCTTTTCAAAGGCTCTTTCGCAAGTTCTCAGCTCGTCGTGAATGCTTTTTTTGAAAGCCTCATAGCTGTAAACCTCATATTCCGTCATAAGTCTGTCAGCGTCGCCCGACCTGACATATGAGCCTTTCAGCCTGCCCACACCGCTGTAAAAGCAGGGTTTGTCAGCATTATCTATCTCCTGTATCTCGGCGGATACGACAGTTTTGCCGTCGATAGATGCAACGGAAAACAGCGGCCTTATCACAGGCGTCATTTCCTGACACTGCGCCTCGACCTTTTTCATAAGGTCAGCGGCATCATAAACTCCGCAGACATTGTACCCGTCATTTTCATCTACGCCGAAAATAATAACGCCTCCGCCCGACTGATTTGAAAAAGAGGACAGCGAATCACGCACCTTAGGGCAACCCTTATTTGCCGCTTTTATCTCTATCTTGTTGCTCTCGCTGCGAACAAGCTGTATTTGTTTCACCATATCTACAAGTTCATTATCAAGCATTTTATCGCCTCCATAATATAATTATACTGATTTTATTAGAATTTGTCAAGATTGAATTCTTATAAAATTGTAATTTGTCTTATAAAAGTCTAATAAAAGCCGTATAAAATGAGGTGATGGCTTATAATTTGATATGGAAGTGCAAAAAAATCACCGATACAGGCACAAAGGCTTGTATCGGTGATTTTCTTTAGCCATTGTTATTAATAGAAAAGCCCGCTTATGTTAAGAACTCTCAAACTTCTGCATGATATTTACTAAGTTTATGTTAAGGACACGTATA
>NZ_FR890676.1:0-1433 GCF_000435935.1 Ruminococcus sp. CAG:57
ACCACTTGTTTCTCCACCAGGAATCCAATTACTATTTGCACCAGATTCTGAACCTGTTGGAAGCTTAAGATTTCCACTTTCATAGAAATCATTTACAATGGATTTATCTATGTCAATTCTAACTAATTCTTGACCTGCCCATTTATCGGTCTCTATACCTAGTCCTTCTTCTATAATGCCAATATCACCATTAGCTACAATAAGCAATTGATCCATTTGATTGCTTGGTGCAATAAAGCGTTGCCCTCCCGCACCAAGTAATCAAATGGATCACTATAATACAAATCATAATCTCTCTTTGTAACTAAAAAAGAAGCTCCATATTCTAAAAAATCATTATTCACTTCACTCATAATACACTCACCCCATAATCTTTTTTTAAGACATTATCTATACGAATTATGTAATCCCATAATCCATTTTTTTGTTAATCCCCATCCACTCTTTACAATTACGTAGAGATGATTCATTGTTTATCAAGGTACTTTTTAATGTCTTTAAAAGGGTATCATCAATCATTTTAAACAGTGCTGGATATTTAGAATGTTCATTGAAAATTTGATTCCAACAAGCCATATATGCACACCAAACTTGAATAGGTGTACTATTTAGTGTCATAATTGCTTTACGGAATTTCTTGATAATTACTTCATCATTTGTAGTCAAATATAACTCATATATTCCTTTTTCTACAATGCGTCCGAAATCTGTAGGAATATTAATAGGTATATCCCTGTTTCCCATAACTGAATATCCTTTTTCTCCGCAAAGAAATTCAGCAACCTCATCATTCTCAAATGCTTTTCTTGTAAGTTCAAGCAATTCTTCGTTTGTAATCTGTTTTTGCAATTTCATGACATTTCCTTTCTCATCAAGCGACGAATAAAAATTATTTTTTTATATTTCACAAAAACCATCTACGGTATATGTTTCTTCGTCAGATAGTTTTATCATTGTTTCTTCTACTTTTGTCATATCATTGTCTAGTTTTAATATAATCTCAAAACTTGTATCAATATTAATCGACGTTTTATTTTCCTCCAAAATTAAGATCTATAATATTTAGATGCCCATAATTAAAAGAAAGAGTCAGCCACTTTTTATCAATTAAATATAAATATGAGCTAAAGTGACTTGAATCTTCATGATTGTCTGTCGGTTCACCAAACATTTGATTTATTTCTGCTTCTGTACTCTCAAAGGTTATTCCGCCTATTGAAATATTATCAATCGTATCCTGCCTTTTAAAAGCACTCGCAGTAAAGCTTATACAAATAATATCATTATCACTATAATCATTATCGTCTGCTGCACAATGCATTGTGACCGTATCCAGCAATTTACCGTCATATAACAATCCTCAGCTTCTAAGTTCGGTTTTCTCCTCATATATCATGCTTTCATCCCAAAAAGAAAAACCCTCACCCAAATCA
>NZ_FR890677.1:0-6055 GCF_000435935.1 Ruminococcus sp. CAG:57
GTTTTTACAGTAGATATGTTTCAATATAAGAAATACGGACTTTCATGAGCTATTGCCTAATCTCAAAAAAAGCCCGGAAATACGCCACTTTTCAGCACTTGATTTTATTTTCTTGACAGCAAACAGACCGTCTCCACATGCCCCGTCCTACCAAACAGATCCACGCCCTTGACCTTGACCGTCTTATACCCCAACTCTTCCAGCACAGCACAGTCCCTAGCAGCAGTAGCGTGATTGCAGGATATCATAACTATCCTGTCAGGGGACATTTTTGCCATGTACTCCAGTGCATCCCTAGTGCAGCCCTTTCTTGCAGGGTCCGCTATTATCACATCTGGTCGCTCGCCACGGCTGTAAAGTATCTCTGCTATCTTTCCTGCGTCACCACATATAAATTCCGCATTTGTGACATTGTTTGCTGCGGCATTTCGTTTTGCATTGTCTATTGCAGACTCTATTATCTCAACACCTATGAGCTTTTTCACCTTTTGGCTCATTGACAAACCAATCGTTCCTGCACCGCAGTAAAGATCAAGAAGAGTTTCCTTTCCTGTCAGCTGAGCATAATCTGCGGCAACTTCATAAAGTCGCTCCGCCTGAATTGTATTTACCTGATAAAATGACAGCGGTGATATCTCTATATCATTTCCACACATGGTATCGTGTATCGTGTCGCTTCCATACGCAGTAACAAGCTTCTGTCCGAGTATACAGTTGGTCTTTCGGCTATTCTCATTGAAAACTATACTCTTTATATCAGCATATTTTTTGCAAAGCTCACCCACAAGCGCATCAAATACGCCACGCTTTTTAAGGTCAGTTATAACAAGACAGACCATTATCTCACCTGAGTGTTCGCCACGCCTGAGATAAATATGCCTGAGCAGACCGCTTCCCTTTTCCTCGTTGTATGCCTTTATCTTACGATTGTTCACATATGCCATTATTTCATCGGCTATTGCCTTGAATACAGCAGGCTGTAATGCACAATCGGTGTGATCGCATACACGGTGAGAACGCCTTGAATAGAATCCGCAAACTGCCCTGCCGTCCTGCTCTGCTACAGGGTACTGCGCCTTGTTGCGATAGCCAACAAGCTGTTTACAACCCTCAAAGCTGTCATATTCAGGATAAAGCTTACCAATACGCTCAAATGAATCCTTTATGAACTGTTCTTTTACACGGCATTCTTCCTCATAGCTCATATGACGAAAACAACAACCACCACACCTTGAATAAACAGGGCAATCGTTCTTCGTTCTTTCAACCGAACCACTTACAATATTTTCGATAATGCCATAGCAATACGTTTTGCACACCTTGACTATCCTGCATTCGATAACGTCGCCAATAACAGTAAAAGGCACGAAAACAGCAATGCCCTCGTGCTTTCCTACTCCGTTGCCCTCATTTGTCATACCGCTTATTTCAAGCCTGATAATCTCATTTTTCTTTAGCATAAAATTCCTCTATCTCATTTTTTCGCTTAAGCATAAGCTCAAAATGCTTATTGTATTCCAGCGGAAATTTGTAATTGAACACACGCTCCAAACGTCCGCCCTCTTTGTCAACAAGCTTTGTCGAGCCACCTGCACCCATTGCAAGTATGGTCTGAACCTCTTCCATTATATAGATATTATACAAACTCTCGTGACCCCACTTTGTCCAGCCTATATTTTCAAGATTTTCAAGCATATTCTTCTGTCTGTAGAGATAATAAGGCAGATAGCCGCTTTCAAGAAGTCTTTTTGTGGCATACTCTACCATTTTATCGGCTGGATTTTTCAGCACTTCCCTGTCACCGCTGTGATTTAGCCTAGCCGCACGCTTTATGGAAAGTGTGTGTACAGTGATATTCTCAGGAGCAAGCTCGATAAGCTTATCAATGGTATTCTCAAAGCTCTCCACCGTGTCTGTTGGCAGACCTGCGATTATATCGGTATTTATAGAGTCAAAACCAACTTTTCTTGCAAGGTCAAAGCTGTCAAAAAACTGTGCAGTTGTGTGCTTTCTGCCAATAGCCTCAAGAACGCTGTCATTCAAAGTCTGTGGATTTATAGATACTCTGCCACAGCCGTTTGCTTTAAGCACCTTCAGCTTTTCTTCAGTTATGGTGTCAGGTCTTCCCGCTTCAACAGTGTATTCACGGACAGTTGACATATCAAAGCTGTTTGCAATGACTTTCATAACTCTGTCAAGCTGAGCAGCAGTGAGCGTGGTAGGAGTGCCGCCGCCAAAATATACAGTGTCAAGCTTTAAACAAAGCTTTTTCGTTATCTTCGCAGTATAAACTATCTCCTCACACAGCTTGTTCACATACTCAGGGATAAGCTTCATACAGCCCTCGATAGATTGCGAAACAAAAGAACAGTAGGAGCATCTTGTAGGACAAAACGGCACTGACACATAAAGACTAAAGCTGTCCTTTTCAAGCTCATCGAGAACAGGCTTTTGGGTTATAGCAGTGTTGTATGCAATATCGCACTTTTCTTCGCTGCAAAGATACCTGCTCTCCATGGCTTTAAATATCTCCGCCTTGTTCATGCCCTCACTGAGCATATCATTCACACGCTTCACAGGTCTTATTCCCGTTATAACGCCCCATTTCGGCACAATGCCTGTTATCTCGCTCATTGCCTTAAAAAGAAGTCTTGACAGCGAAAGTTCCATGTCGCTTTCAAAATGCACAAACTCCTCTTTTTCACAAGTCTTGCCGTCATATCTCACCTTAACGCTCAAACAAACATTGTCAGCGTTATCCTTTTTCTGAGCGAACACATAATCGTCCTCTGTATCTATGCTGTCAGAAAAAACGTGGGTAAAGAGCGTTGCAGGGATAAAAAGCTTCATTACTCCCTCAAGCTCATATTTATAATCGTTGCCGCTGAATATCAGAGTCATTTCAAAGCCTCCGCAGCCTGCCTGAGATATGGGTTATACTTTCTCTCAGCGTCAAGTGTCGTGACATTCATGTGACCAGGATAAACAGTTAGATTTCCACCAAGGTCAGCTATTTTCATAAGCGACTTCATGAGGGCTGGGCTGCTTCCATCAGGCATGTCAGTTCTGCCAACACTTCTTGAAAATAGGGTATCTCCCGAAAACATATTCATGCCGCATATGAAACAAACAGAACCGCTTGTATGTCCCGGCGTTTCCAATACGTCAAATTCAAGCTCGTCAAGCTTTAGTATATCGTCCTCTGTAAACACATTGACCTTGCCTGTGTAATTTCTGTGTCCTCTTATTCTGAAAAGATTAGCAAGCATTCCTGCGTCATCTGTAAGCTTAGGCTTATCCATAATGTGGATATACACCTCGCAGCCTGTCCTGTCTACAAGGTCAGCCACAGCACCGATATGGTCAAAATGACCGTGGGTAAGAAAGATCTTTTTAAGCGTAAGACCGTGACTCTCTATCTCACCGAGAATATAATCGGGGTCGGCAGGTGCATCGATAAGAACGCAGTTATTTTCTTCGCTTGCAACAATATAGCTGTTCGTTTCACAAACACTCAATGGTTTGAGCCTATATATTTTCATTATATGTCCTTTCTTATTTACCGCTTCTTTCAACAGAAATAACGTTCTTTATTTTCTGAAGCTTGTTTATAACATTGTTGAGCTGTTCCATTCCTGCAATGCTGACAGTTACGGAAAGCATTGCATTGCCGTTTTTCAGTTCCCTTGAGGTTGACTCATAGATAAAAATATTGATCATTGCAAGCGCTGACGAAACGTCTGCCAGCAGACCTATTCTGTCAACCGCAACAATATCCAAAGTACACTTGAAATAGCCAGTATGCTTTTCAGAACTTTCCCACTTAACATTTATCCAACGAGCGGCATTTTCAGGATCATCTTTCTGCGAAAGATAGTTCACGCAATCCTTTTTATGCACGGATATGCCGTGACCTCTCGTGATAAAGCCGACTATTTCGTCACCTGGAAGCGGATTACAGCACTGTGCAAACTTGATAGCGCAGTTGTCGATGCCGTCAACGATAACACCGGTGGAATTTTTAGAAGTCTTTATCTTATTTTCAAGGTCAGAAGTATCAGGCTGAGCCTTTTCACCATATTTCTTATTATACTCAGATTTCAGCCTTTGCATCACCTTTGAAAGCTGAACTCCACCATAGCCGATAGCTGCAAAGAAGTCGTCAAGGGTA
This sequence comes from Ruminococcus sp. CAG:57, assembly GCF_000435935.1. Classification (NCBI taxonomy): domain Bacteria; kingdom Bacillati; phylum Bacillota; class Clostridia; order Eubacteriales; family Oscillospiraceae; genus Ruminococcus; species Ruminococcus sp. CAG:57. Next base: position 4,172 of record NZ_FR890677.1, read on the forward strand.
TCACAGCTGTGTCTGTGCATATCCATTTTGAGAAAGTCCTCAAGTTCTTCCTCAGGCACTCTTATATTATTTCTGCGGAACTCTCTTTCAAGAGCATTTCTGCCCTCAAAGATATTTTCCTCTCGTCTTTCCTTTTTGAACCATGAACGTATCTTTGATTTGGCTTCATTGGTCTTGCAGATATTAAGCCATGAACGGCTTGGGCCATGACCTTCAACGTTGGTAGTAAGTATCTCGATTATCTCGCCTGTTTTTATCTGATAATCATAAGACACCATTTTCTTGTCTACCTTTGCGCCGCACATCTTATGACCCACCTGTGTGTGGATAGCGTAAGCAAAGTCGATAACAGTTGATCCGACAGGCAGTGTTATCATATCGCCCTTTGGAGTGAAAGCAAAAACGTCCTCAGGGGCAAGGTCATTTTTGATAGCCCTTACTATCTCCTCAACGTCGTTTGACTCCTGCTGTGACTCGATTATCTGTCTTATCCATGCAAGGCGCTGATCGTCCTTTGAGCTACCCCTTACGCCCTCTTTATATTTCCAGTGAGCTGCGATGCCATATTCAGCCGTTCTGTGCATTTCCCATGTTCTTATCTGAACCTCGAAAGGTATTCCCTCTCTGCCGATAACAGTTGTGTGAAGAGATTGATACATATTAGCCTTAGGCGTGGAAATATAATCCTTAAATCTGTTTGGGATAGGTCTGAACATATCGTGGATTATGCCAAGTACGTTATAGCACTCGGTAACTGTATTGACGATAATTCTTACGGCATAGCGATCATATATCTGGTCTATCTCCTTGCCGTCACGATATACTTTTTTATAAATACCATAATTGCTTTTAACTCGACCCTCGATAAGGGGAACAGGGTCAAAATCCTTTTCAAGCCTGTCATGTATCTTGTGCTTGATGTTTTCAACAAGCTGTTCACGGCTGCCCTTTCTGAGCTGCATTTGCTCGTCTATCTCGGCATAAGCATATGGATCAAGATAGTAAAAAGCAAGATCTTCAAATTCATCTTTAATTGAGCGTATTCCAAGGCGGTGAGCTATCGGTGCATAGATGTTCATTGTTTCATGGGCGATAGTTCTGCGTTTTGAATCTTTGCAATAATTAAGAGTACGCATATTGTGAAGTCTATCTGCAAGTTTTATGATAATAACACGAATATCCTCGCTCATTGCAAGAAGAATTTTTCTGATATTCTCAGCTTTCTGCTCGTCTTTGGTGAAAGTTTCTACCTTTTTCAGCTTTGTAACGCCATTTACAAGCATTGCAACGTCTGAGCCAAAATTCTTCTGTAATTCTTCAAGAGTGCATGGAGTGTCCTCCACAACGTCATGAAGAAGTGCTGCACAAATAGTATCAGTATCCATGCCAAGCTCCAAAAGAATATATGCAACAGACAGAGGGTGGGTTATATACGGCTCGCCAGACTCTCTTTTCTGATTGTGATGATACTTTTCAGCAAGTTCATAGGCGGAAACGATTTTTGACAGATCGTACTGCCTCTCGCCATCAAGTATTTTCTGAATAAGTGCATCAATAGAACACACCGACCTCTCACCTATATGCTCAGGCTTTGAAGCTTCAGGCACAGCGTCGGTATAGTCAGGCGAAGCCGTAGGAGCAGGCTTTTCTTCAAACTGCTCTTTAACCTCGGATTCGGCAGGAAGATCTTCTTCACTGACAGTTTTTATCTCAGGTATATTTTCTATCTTATCCATTTCAGCAGGATCAAGCAAAATATTCTCTTTATCTGACATTTTAGTTACCTGCCTTTCCAAGCATTTCATTCAGCTTAACAAGAGTTTCAGAGTCCTCAAGATTTACCTTTTGTTTCGGCACAACGTAGCTTATTTTCATAGTTGCGGG
>NZ_FR890677.1:6098-19272 GCF_000435935.1 Ruminococcus sp. CAG:57
TCAATAAGACCCTTATCACGGAAAATATCAACGCAAATATGCAGTTTGCAATAATTCATACTGTCGCCTGATATTTTCATGAAAAGATTATCCAACGTAATATTCTTAACTGCACTTATGTATTTATATACGCCGATAAGCTCCTGCCTTGTCGGGATTATTTTTCTTATAAAACTTGCAGGAAGCTGTTCCCCGCGCATGAGTTTTTCATAACAATCCTTTGCCGCAAAATATCTTTCCTGTTTTACTCCACTCAATCTATGATCGATAACTCTTATGGATATGGACTCACGGTTATTGAACACATTTATTCCAAGCTCCACGAGCATATCAAGCTTATCGCCAACTGCGAAACAAGCTTTTTCAGGTGCAAGGGAGAAAATAAGAGCCTGTCCTCTATAGCTTCCGTATGAAAACTCGATCTTTGTATGCTTGCCCTGTGACAGCGGTATTATCTTATCTACTCTTACTCCAAGCATTGCAAAAACTGGAACAGGGTTCTCTGCACCAAAAGGCTCCATTGCGGCAAGACCCTTTACATTATCAAGGTTGATATCCTGCGGCATAAGAAGCTTATCCGCTATAAGCTCAACGCTAGGGAATTTCTCCATAGGATCGCTGTATTCATACACCATTTGAGTGAACTTTTCAATGTTCTCAGCCTTCAGCGACAGACCTCCTGCACACTCATGTCCACCAAATTTATCAAGCAGCTCTCCGCAATGCTGAAAACACTTGAATATATTGAAGCCCTTTACGCTTCTCGCAGAGCCTCGTGCGTTTCCATCATCATCAATGGAGATTATAACATTCGGCTTTCCGTAAAATTCCAAAATGCGTGAAGAAACAATGCCAATAACTCCGTGATGCCAGCCCTTGCCTGAAAGCACAAGCACTCTATGGTCAAGAGTTTCAGGGTGAGCGTTTATATAGTTTACTATTTCTGTCATTATCTCTGTTTCCGTCTGCTTGCGCTGGGCGTTAAGATTTAAAAGAGTGTCAACATAATTCTCAGCGTCCTCCGGGTCTTCGCTTAGAAGTGTTTTTACCGCTATAAGAGGTGAGCCAAATCTGCCCGAAGCGTTTATAACAGGGGCAATCCTAAAAGCAATGCCTGTTGAGTCAAGAGCATTTCTATCAAGCTTTGCTTTATCTATAAGATAGTTTAGTCCCAATATTTCGGTGTTTGCAAGATATTCAAGACCACGCTTGACAATAGTTCTGTTTTCCCCTGTGAGTGGCACAACGTCCGCAACTGTACCGATAGCACAAATGTCGGCATACTGTTCCATAACAGTGTCATAACTGCCGCCGTCAAGTGCAGCACAAAGCTTGAAAGCTACACCAACGCCTGCAAGGTCTTTGTATGACGAAGGACAATCTGCACGATGCGGATTAACAATAGCCCTTGCCCTCGGAAGCTTCTCAGGCGGCTGGTGGTGATCTGTGATAACAAGTTCCATATCAAGTTCAGCAATACGCTCAGCTTCCTCAACCGCAGAAATGCCGTTATCCACAGTGACGATAAGCTTAACACCCTTTTCTGCAAGCATTTCAATAGCTTCCATGTTCATACCATATCCAGCCTCACGCTCAGGAATATAGTACATAATGTTTGCGCCCATGCTTTCAAGATAGTTGTAAAGTATAGTGGTGGACGTAACTCCATCGCAGTCATAGTCACCGTAAATACAAATAAGGTCATACTGATCAACCGCCTTGTTTATCACCTCGGCGGCTATAGCCATATCCTTTATAAGAAAAGGATCACTAAGTTCTTCACCTTTAAAAAAATCAGCAAGGCTGTCAAAGTCAGTGAAACCCCTTGAAGTCATGACGTCTAGGGTAAGGCTTTTCAAGTCACACTTGTTCATAAACTCTGCAGTTTTCACAGGGTCAGGTCTGTTTATTCTCCATTTTTTCATATAGAAATAGTCCTTTACGCAAATTTACATTCATTACTTATTATATCACATAAACTGCCTTTTTTCAAGTAGCATCAAGAAAAAGTGTGAAATTTTAGGCATAAAAACAGCACCGCAGAAAACCCCGCAGTGCTGAAATATGGATCTTTCATTATGTTGCCGCAGAAACTGCAACAGCGTTTCTGCCATATTTTTCATTACCTGTTGGTTTATCACCTACAGGACTGAATGTTGGAACGATCTTTTCGACCATTTCAACGATATTTTCGTCATTGTTATAGCTTGCACGAGCAAGCTCTCCAAGCTGACCAAGGAACGTTTCTGTGTCAAACGGTATAGGCTTTCCGATATGGATAAGCTCATTGTCCGTTTTCATCATGCCCTCCTCTGCCATAAGCTTCTCCTCAAAAAGCTTCTCGCCAGGACGCAGACCTGAGTAAACTATCTTGATATCTACATCAGGCTTATAGCCTGAAAGTCTGATAAGATTTCTCGCAAGTGTGTCTATCTTCACAGGCGCACCCATATCAAGGACAAATATCTCGCCGCCCCATGCGTATGTGCCTGCCTGAAGAACAAGGCTCACAGCCTCAGGTATAGTCATGAAATATCTTATGATATCAGGGTGAGTAACAGTAACAGGACCGCCTGCTTCTATCTGCTTTTTGAACAGTGGGATTACAGAGCCGTTGCTTCCAAGAACGTTTCCAAAACGAACTGCAACAAACTGTGTGCCATTTCTGTCCTTATTGCCAACGCTTTCGATCTTAACCGCTTCACTGCTCTCTATATTATCAACAGCTATCTCGTCTATCGGATCGTTCTCAAGCATACCGTCTGTCATTTCATCAACGTGTGCATGGAGCATAGGTAGAAGATCTGTCCTGCCTGCCTTGCTGATAGCGTCCATGCTCTGGATAACCATTTCGCAGAGTCTTTTACTTGCACCCATAATATTAGTAGGGTTTACAGCCTTATCAGTGCTTATAAGCACAAACCTCTTTGTGCCATGCTTCAAAGCGGCATAGGCTGTCTTGTATGTACCAACAACATTGTTTTTGATAGCTTCATTAGGGCTTGTTTCCATAAGCGGAACGTGCTTATGTGCTGCAGCGTGATAAACGATATCAGGCTTGTATTTTTCAAAAACGTCATTGATACGTCTGCTGTCACGAACAGAGCCGATAAGCGTCACAAGATTGAGTTTACTGCCATATTTACGTTTAAGCTCCTGCTCTATTTCATAAGCATTGTTTTCATAAATGTCAAATATTATAAGCTGTTTAGGCTCATGACCTGCTATCTGTCGGCAAAGCTCGCTTCCGATAGAGCCACCGCCACCTGTTACCAAAATGGTCTTACCCTTAAGGTGCTGGAATATCTCGTCCATGTTTACTCTGATAGGCTCTCTTCCAAGCAGATCCTCGACCGCAACAGGCTTCATCTTGCTGAGAAGCACCTCACCATTTGTTATCTGATAAACGCCCGGAAGCTGTTTCATCTCACAGCCTGTTTCCTTACAAATATTAAGGATATCCCTTTTGTTCTCGGGTGATGCAGTTGGGATTGCAAAAAGGATCTGATCAATATTATACTTTTTGACGCTTTCCATAATGCAATCACGGCCACCGACGATAGGAACTCCTCCGATATTTCTTCCCCACTTATTTGGGTTATCATCGATTATGCAGAGTGGTCTTGCATTTGCACGTTCTGACATCGTAAGCTCTTTAAGGATCATCTGACCCGAAGCACCTGCACCAATGACCATTGCATTATGCACTGCCACCTGATTTGTTACCTGTTTTGCTCTTAAAAGGGTAACATATCTATAGGCAAAACGCACTGCTGTTATAAGCACGAACTGAGTTCCCGCTCCTACTATATAGTAAGCCACAGGCATTCTCATGAAGAGTAATGTTATACCAACAGTCTGGAATATGGTAGTAACTATCGAGGCCAAAAATATCCTTGACAGTTCGCCAATGCTAGCAAATCTCCACAAACTATTATAAAGCTTGAACACAAAAAACACCACAACACAGAAAGCTGTATATATTGGAGCAAACTTTACATAGGCAAGCATATACTCCTTTGGTATTGCAGAAAAAGTAAGGTCAAATCTGATGAAAAGTCCGAAAATGTAGGATAGATTTACGGCAACAATATCATAGAAACACAGAAAGAATGCAATAAGCATCCAATGTTTTATCTTTTTGTTTTTCCACACCTGAACTGTGTTTTCACTTGTTTTCTCCATAAATAAAACATACCTCCGCTCAATTAAAGCAATGAATAAGATCACACCATGGCCACCCCTCAATGGCACAGTGCAGGCTATTTATAATATCATCAATATTTTTTCTATACTTAAAAAGCAAACATTCTTTCTTCGTCAGCCATAGCAGACATGAGTACTTTATCAGAACGTCTTATATTTTCACTTCCAGATCTTTTAGCTATAAGATCAAAATTAGGTTTTCTATCATCAAGATTATGAGCATCGCTTCCAAAGACAAAATCTCTGCCACTTGAAATAAGCTTATTAACAAAACGTCTAGAGGAAAAATGCTCAAAAGCTTCTGCATTTATCTGAAAAACTGCATCCACAGACATCAGACTTTTCAGATCTGACTTTGAATAAACGCCCATATATCTATGTACATGGGCGATTATCGGAATAAGCCTTCGAGAATTTGCTATTTCGTCTATCTCCTCGACGATCCAACTGTTATACTGGGTGAAGGGTGGTTCAAGAAGAATAAGTCTTGTTCCGCTGATACACAGCTTTTCAAGTTCTCCTAATACGCTGATGCCCTTTTCTATAGCCACCTCAGCACCAATATGTATATCCTTCACGGCAGGGTCAGATGCCATGAGCTTCTCATAAGCATTTTGCCGTTTGACAAGATAACTGTCTAAAGAAGCTTCCCTGTGCATATAAAAATGCGGTGTTGCCACAATTATACCTATGCCCTGCTGTTTCATCATTTTTATCATTTTAAGTGATGTTTTGATGCTGTCAGAGCCGTCATCAATATTCGGCAGTATGTGGCTGTGATAATCGGTAGTCAATCTAACATCTCCATGTCATTTAACTTTCGGCAGAAGTATCCTTCCCACCGTATTTATAGCTGTAGTCATATTTATACTTGTAGCTATACTTGTATCCGTAATGAGAACCGTTCTTTGCGGAAATATCATTAAGAACGAACCCAAGCAGATTGCAATCGCCTATCTCAAGCTTCTTCATAGACTCCTCTATCTCCTGATATGTAGTTCTGCCATATCTTGCCACAAGAAGAACGCCTGCGACCTCGTCTGCAAGGCTCATTACGTCAGTTACAGGAAGCAACGGGGTTCCGTCGACAATAACATAATCATACTTATGCTGAACATATTCAAGCAATTCACGCATTTTCTCAGAAGCAAGAAGCTCTGACGGGTTTGGAGGCAAAACGCCTGATGTAAGAACAGCAAAATTGCCATTCTTGGTTTCATGCACACACTTATCAAATGTGCTTTCACCACTCAGTATTGTTGAAAGTCCAACATTGTTTTTTAACTTGAAGTTTCTGTGCTGAACAGGTCTTCTCATATCAGCGTCAATAAGAAGTACCTTATTTTCTGTTTCAGCCATTGAAGCTGCAAGGTTTGCAACTGTTACAGACTTACCCTCACTTGGATTAGGGCTAGAAACGACAACTATCTTATTTCGTGTTGTAGAAAGTGTAAACATAAGGTTTGTACGCATTGTTTTGTAGTTCTCTACAATATTAAATGGTATATCCTTATTATTGAACAGAAGCTGTTTTTTTCTGTCAGCAGAAGAACCTTCATCCTTTTTAGAAGTCTTTCCGCCAATATTCATTATCTCACCAACGATAGGCTTCTGATAAATGTCGCCAAGCTCATCAGAATTCTTTACAGTGTTGTCAAAGAAGTCGATAACAAGTATCACTAGAACAGCCACCATCAAGCCACCAACAAAGCCAAGGGCAACATTTTTAGTGGTGTTAGGAGAAACAGGTGTATTGTAAACTTCAGCATCACCTATCTTTTCAACTGAGCCTGCACCGATAACTCTTATAAGAAAGCTTGGAGCGACGTCAGCCATTATGTTACAAAGATCAGAAGAAAGCTTTGCATTGGTTGTTGTGGCAGTTATCTGAAGTACCTCTGTCTGATTTACAGCGGTCATGCTATAAGCATTTCTCAGGCCGTCATTTGAAACCCTGCCGCTCGTTACAGTAAAATAAGGAGCAAGCTGTTCAGGAGTATACATCTCAAGAAGCTTATCGCTTACCTCGTTCATTACCGGGTCATCAGTAAGTATAACAATGTAGGTCTGTACCAATGACTTTGAAGCGTTAATATCCTGTAAGTCAACATTAGTCTTATCCTGACCCGTTGATTGATTATCAGCACTTTTAACATACATTGAAACGTGTGACTGATACTGCTTACTCATAACAAATTTTGATACAAAAAGGGCCAGTATCGCACACACTATTGAAGCGGCAACGATATACCAAACCTTTCCGAGAAGAAGTACCAGAAGATCCTTGATAGTGTAATTTTTTTTCATTTGAATTATTCACCCTATTGTTGATATTTTCGTTATTTTCCCAAAAAATAAACCGTACAATAATAATTTTATCACATTCTATTCAAAAAGTCAACTTTAAACGATACGTTTTTTTGTATTTCAACAAAAAATTGGTTTTTTGTTATAACATACAATAAGATAAACTAAATCAGCCAAGTATTTGTCGGAAAATCATATAAGCTGACAGCTTAATTTAACAATTATGAACGGCTACTGTAAAAGCCGCCATTACAGCCGTTCCAAAACTATTTACCAGTCCTTGTATCATAAGTATGCCGAAATTCATGACAGATTGCTGAACTGAGGCAGCGGTCGGCATTCGCACCACTTCACCAAAGCTGCAATCCTTCCAAGATTTTTTCATGAAGGATAGTCGCAAAAGAGGTTCTTTGGCAAGAGTGTAAAAGCAAAGTCCCACACCTGACAGGATAATTCTAACATAATCAGATGTCAACAACATTATTTTCATTGGAGTATGCAAAAGTTTCAAAATCTCATTGGAAAAGCACAATGTGATAGGCTCTGTCACCAAAGTAACAGAGCCTATGATCAGAGATGATATGTTCAGACAGCCTTTCAGGCGGCGTTCATTTCTTTCAGCGAAACAATAAGAAACAAGCGAGTCACAGCCATGCACAGACCTATTATGATCGGATAAAGAAAAGTCGTGAGGGTGTATGTGCCGCCCACAGCCGCAAGGGCATTTTCGCCAAGAAATCTGCCAACAATAAATGTGTCGGAAATGTTATACACCTGTTGGAGCAGATTTCACAGTATCATCGGGCTTGAAAAAGCAAGAAGCAAGCTTATGATACTGCCGTTTGTAAGATCTCTTTTCATTATCGTTCTATCTCGATACTCATACAGTTTGTACCACTAAGCTGACAACTAAGTTCATCAGGCTGATGCGTACCAACATAGAGGGTGAATTCCTTTGCAAACTGTTTTCTCTCGCCGATATCTGACACTGTTGTGAAAGCTTTGTCAGGTACTTTGATTTCAACATCAAGCTTTTCACCTTTTTTGACAAAAATTCTCTTGAAGCCGCACAGCACAGGATAAGCCGGAGCATTATCACAATGTGATTTAATGTAAAGTTCGATAACATCACAAGTATCGGCACCGTTATTTTCTACCTCCACATTGACTTTGCCATCGTTATAACTAAGCGATGTAACAACAACATCTCCATAAGTAAGACCATAGCCGAATGGATAAAGAATGTTATCTCTTGTGTACCTATATGTTCTATCAGACATAGCATAATCAGTAAAGCAAGGTAGCTTGTCGGCGCTATTATAGAATGTAACAGGCAGTTTTCCTGATGGCGACACTTTACCAAAAATAATATCTGCAATAGCCTTGCCGCCCTCTGAACCCGGATACCATGCGTGGATAAGAGCGTCACAATCATGCTCGACATTTATTGAGCTTCCTGCCGCACATACCACTATCATAGGCTTGCCGATCTTTGCGACACGCTTTATAAGCTCACGCTGACTTTCAGGAAGTCTTAGATCGTTCTTGTCACCTGATGAAAACTCATTACCTGTGTCGCCCTCCTCGCCCTCAATAGTGGCGTCAAGACCAACGCAAAGTATCACAACATCAGAATTTGCCGCCGCCGCCTCAGCTTCGGCGTATCTATCCCCTGCCTGTGCCAGACCCGATACTCTGTCCTTATACAAGTGACAGCCTTCAGCATAAAGCACCCTGCCATCAAATGCGTCCTCGATACCCTCAAGGAAAGTAACATACCTGTCGGCTGTGCCGTTATAATTGCCCTCTAAAGCCGCTCTACTGTCGGCATTTGGACCTATTACAGCGATAGTTGATATTGATTTTTTGTCAAGCGGAAGAATGCCCTTGTTCTTGAGCAACACCATGGACTTCACTGCACACTGGTAAGATACAGCTTTATGCTCAGGGCAGGAAACAACGCTGTATGGTATGTTGTCATATTCCGTTGACTTGTCAAATATGCCAAGTCTTATGCGAGTTCTCATAAGAGCAACACAGGAAGCCCGGATTTCATCTTCTGTCACAAGCCCCTTATCAAGAGCAGAAAGCAGGTGTACATACGTACAACCGCAGTTCACATTACAGCCTGCTTTAAGTGCCATTGCGGCCGACTCTACAGGAGAAGACGTCACCATATGGTGTTCGTGGAAATCCCTTATTGCCCAGCAATCAGAAACAAAATAGCCATCAAAATCCCATTTGTCAAGCTTGCCCATTAGAAACTCACTAGCACATGACGGCTCGCCATTCACACGGTTATACGCACCCATTACACCCTCGACCTTTGCTTTTTTCACAAGCTCCTCAAAGGCGTAAAGATAGGTCTCTTCAAGGTCTTTCCAATTAACCTCTGCATTAAATTCATGGCGAACAGCCTCAGGTCCGCTATGTACTGCAAAGTGCTTTGCACAAGCGGCAGTTTTCAGTACCTTGCCACTGCCCTGCAAGCCTTTTACATATGCCTTGCCGCACTCTGCGGTAAGATAAGGGTCTTCACCATAAGTCTCATGACCTCTGCCCCAGCGTGGATCTCTGAAAATATTTATATTAGGTGCCCAAAGGGTAAGACCTTTGTATATATCCCTGTCATCACGCTTTGAATACTCATTATACTTGGCACGAGCTTCTGTGGAAGTTATATCTGCCACTTTGAACACAAGGTCGGTGTCAAACATAGCCGCAAGACCTATTGCCTGTGGAAACATGGTGGCAACACCGCTTCGTGCAAGCCCATGGATACCCTCATTCCACCAGTTATAGGCAGGAATGCCGAGCCGCTCAATAGCAGGAGCGTCATATCTAAGCTGTGAAGCCGCCTCCTCTACGGTCATTTCATTTACAAGTGCTTCAGCTCTTTCCTGAGCTGAAAGGCTTTCATTGAGATAATTTTTCATATATCCTCCTTGCACATTACGTCAATTATATCATACAAAAAAATTATACACCATGGCATGACATCGTGTCAAGGCGTATAATTATAATAATTAATGTAGAAATTATATCTAAATGCTTTGAGATCAGCTTTGACAAAAATCATAAAAGCACCAAAACAGTAATGTTATAAGTCTTTTATTTGAGAATGCTGAAAATCTTTTGCATTTTCCAGCAATATACAATTATATGAAACAGCGCATATACGCACTTATACATAACTATTTCAAATCATCGTAAAAATATTTGCTTTTTTCTGAAAAAAATACCAATAAAAATATTGACAATCGAATTTTAATAGTGTATAATATTGTTATAAGAAAATATTACGAAAGGTGATAGGTGTTATGAAAAAGATATTTAAGTCAATTTCGGCTTCTGTTACTGCGTTCATCATTGCTTCAACAATGGTTGTAAGCGCATCAGCAGCTTCTTCTGCCGATGTTGTTTCTGCAGCTAAATCAGCAGGTGTTCCTTCTAACCATGTATCAGAGCTTAAGAACTACCTTGATTCTCACGCTTCAAAGTTCAGCTCTGCTGACTATGATTACATGGTAAAGGCTCTCTCTGATTGTGGTGCTACATATGTTCAGCCTGTTGCTGACAAGCTTTTTGGTGCAGGAACAGATCTTGCTTCACTAACAAACGATCAGCTTAGACAGGTGTTTAAGGAAATGGGCGAGGATAGCAGAAAGGCTATTGCTGATGCTTGCGTAGCTACAGGTAAACACTTTGGTGTTACTATCAAGGTAGACGAGCTTACAAGCAAGGATTGGAACGTTCAGGTTGTTGATTCAGATGGCAATACAAACATTGGAACAAACACAGGTAACGGTTCACTTAATACTGGTGCAAACAGCATGACAGCTGTTCAGGTTGCTGCGGTTCTTACACTTGCTCTTAGTGCATTTGGTATTACAGTAGCTGTTAAGAAGAACAAAGAGTGCTAAGATATGGTCAGGAAAGAGGTTAAAGCTTCCTCGTCTGACGCAAACAAACTGAAAAAAAATAAGAGGACGTCAGTGGCTGTAATGGTCTTGACGCCTCTTTTAGTTTTGGCTCTTTGTTTGTCTATCATGACGCTGGTAAGTTATAAAAAATTCATAGAGCTGCAAGGATATGCAGCAATAGCGTTCAATGAGAACGCTCATTTGAAAAACCCATCAGAGGATAATAAATACAGAAATGCAGACGCACTGCCTATGAAGGGATTAACAAAAGTCACAGTGCCAGATTCTGAAAATAAGACGGAACAGCATGAGATAATCTATCCGTATTACGGCGACAAATATGCCGAGCTGACCGTAAAGAATGATAAGGCAGGCATTGACAAAGAGCCTGTTTACTGGGGAGACTCTGATGATCTCCTAGCAAAAGGGGTTGTGCAATCTAACTATTCTGCATATATAGGTGCTACAGGCAGAGTTGTCCTTGCGGCACATAACCACACTTATTTCAGATATTTACCTAATATTCTAGTGGGTGATCAAGTGATACTAAAAACAGATTATGGCAAATTTACTTATGAGGTCACAGAAACTAAGGTACTTCCAGATACAGATACTTCCCTTTTGTATTATGACGTGACCGCAGATCCACCTGTAGATGATCTGATACTCTACACTTGCTGGAACAATGGATATATGGGTCTTTCAGATCAGAGGCTATATGTTATTTGCAAAGTCGTAAGCAAAGAATATAAGAATTAGGAGGGTAAGATCTGTGAAAAACAAAAAACTATACAACTACCTGCCTAATCTGATAATCTCGCTGTTTTTGGCGTTTATATTCCTTGCGCTGTCACTTCTGTTTGCGGCAGACAATATTTTCTTTGAACCGACAACCTATACGAACAGTATGTACAAGATAAAAATCGAGGACACGGCTTTCGAAGAGATACAGACATATTGTGAACAACAATATGCCTACACTGGTGTTGAAGCTGATACCCTGAAGAAGTCGATTAACAAAACTGATGTATCAAACGCTATTTATAGCTATGTTGAAGATACTTTCAGTTATATTCTTGGCAAAAAGAGTGGACTTCCTGAGTTTAAGGCAGACTTTACGCTTCTTGAAAAGAATATCTCAGACGATTATACAAAATGGGCTGAAAAAGAAGGCGTTAAATATTCTCAGGAACTTGAAGACATAAAGCAGAAGACAATAAAAAATGTGGAACAGGCAATTGAATCCGACCTTGACGTTATGCTTTTGAGCCATATAAATAAACCTAATGGCATTTCCACAAAGCTTAAAGATCTGCTTGTGCTTGCGAGAAAAATAAGGATAGCTCTTATTGCAACGGCTGTTATATTTATAGGCGTTATGGCAGCAGTGAACAGAAAGCATATAGGCGGTTTGCTTTATTGGGTTGGCACTTCACTTTTCTGTTCCTCAATGCTCATTCTTGTTCCGTGTGCTATCCTAAAGGGTACAAAATATTATGACGGGCTTGCGATACATAATGACACTGTGTATAATGCACTCACAAGATCCATGTATGGCTTAACTGACAGCCTTATTAAATTATCGACAGTTACTCTCATAGTGGCAGTTCTTTTTATGGCACTTTTTGCGTTGATAATCAATTTGACAAAGTTCAAAAAGAAAGAAAAATGCTAAATTTATCAGACCCCTGTTTTAAATAGGGGTCTGTTTTTTATAGAGGAAACAATTCCATTTAATAGTCGTCAATAGTTTAAAAATATGATTAAAACGTTATAATAATATTACGATATATGCAGTTCGTTGATATAGGTATATAAAAGAAGATGGAAAAGATTTTTGGCAAGGCAACTTATTATAATGATAGTTATGTCTTAAAGAAGTCATGATGGACGTTAAAAAGCCGCAGAAAAGTATATAGTTGTCCCCTCCAAAGTGAATGCTTTGGAGAGGATTCTTTTAAAACCAATATAATTAAATATGCTTTTCAAACATGACTTTGCATAATTCAGTTTCATCTCCACAAAAATCTTGTGTTTTGCTAACTTCAACAAAACCACATTTTTTATACAACCTTATAGCAGATAAATTATCAGCAGTGGTCTGCACTCGAACAAATCTTTTACCTTTGTCATGCAAAAAGCAATTAGCAAACTCGACCGCAAATGTTCCAACGCCATAATACTGATATTTTGGCTCAACGGCAAGCATTGAAATATAACCAACTTCAGCGTTTTCTAGTCCGTTGATTTTCAGCCAGGCAACAGGCATTAGTCCTCGACATATCAGAAAATTTTCCTCATCTGTATCATTATTCAAAATCGACTTGCACCACTCGTCATAGGATATTTTATCACCGTGTAAAGCCTTCAAATTTCTGTTGTAAAGATTGGCTACTATCTTTACATCAAGTTTTTCTCGTACAGTCACAGCGTTGTAAATTTGTCCAAACTGCTTTTCAAACATCAGGTCACCATTATTTATCAGATCATTAAACGTCTGATATGGTTTTTCAGTAAAGCCAAGCTTTTTCTGCAACTCAAGTGACGATGTGTTTTGTGGATCAACATAAGTTCGTACAGTTTTACAGCCCTTGTCTTTCAGTACATCAAAGGCTGTTGTAATCATTTTCTCCGCAATATGCTTGCGACGGTGGTTTTCAACAACAAACAGATCACCATAATACCAAAGTGTAGGGTCATCAATATTTTGTATACAACATAGCCGTCCCACAAAATCG
>NZ_FR890678.1:0-72602 GCF_000435935.1 Ruminococcus sp. CAG:57
TTTTTTGCGCTGTCTACTTGACAGGGGGCGGGTCACTATGAGAGCCGTCGTTTTTTATGAGCTTCACTCCGTTCCGGTGCAGTTCCTCAACGTATTCCTCACTCGTCATCGTCCTGTTCCTCGGTGCTTTCGCTTCCCTCGCTCGTTTCAAGCGTGATCGTGTGGGTGTAGATCATGTGGTCGTTCAGACAGTCCAGAGAGCAGTAAGGCTGATTGGTGTCCTGATGCCTGTAATAGCTCTTGCCTGCGGGTATCTCTTTGTAACAGTTCGCACAAAACATTATTCCTCGTCCTTCCATAAATAAATCATAGCTTCATTGACAGCTCTCTGCGCCTGCATACGGAGCATATTGCCGATAGAGCCGACAAGATTGACAGCACCGATCTCTTTGGCTACCTGAAATTCACGGCTCGACTGCATAAGAAGCTCGGTCTGACGGTTTACAGCGTCCGTGACCTTTGTATCAAGCTCGTCAAGGTGCTTGTATATCTCGCCCTTGTCCACGATTGCCTGCAAGAGGTCGGGCCGCATATCCTCTATGTGGTGCAGATAGTACCTGATGTGGTCGGTGTGAAATACATAACGCTCCGTTTTGCCCGTCTTGGGGTTGATATGCGTGACCGTCTGCGTGTCGGTGTCAACAGCCCACAAGGGTGAGCCGCTGACTTCCTGTTTGCTTTTGAAGATCATGTGATCACTTCCGTTTCCGTGTGAAGTAATACGCTGCACCACCGACTCCTGCGAGAGCTGCAACTCCTGCAACAACAGGCAGAAGATTGGCTCCGGATTGCGCAGAATTGCCCTCAGAACCGCTTGTCGGAGCGTCGGGGGTATCGTTACCCTCTGCGGAAGAACCGCCCTCAGAAG
Source organism: Ruminococcus sp. CAG:57 (assembly GCF_000435935.1). Classification (NCBI taxonomy): domain Bacteria; kingdom Bacillati; phylum Bacillota; class Clostridia; order Eubacteriales; family Oscillospiraceae; genus Ruminococcus; species Ruminococcus sp. CAG:57. The sequence continues at coordinate 869 of NZ_FR890678.1, forward strand.
CCTTTTCCGTTCCTCCTGCGACCTCTCCGATCACTCTCGGACTGTCCTCGCCCTTATCGTTTATCTCATAACCGCCTGTGCTTTCGTCGGGTTCGTCTTTCAGCGTACTGAACGGAGGAAAGCTGTCCACGGTATTGCCGTTCTTGTCGATCATCTGCCAGTTGCCGCCCTGAAGCGTGAAGCTGTAAAGGTTGTCCTCAGTCTCGATTGTCCAGCCACCGTCATTATCGTCCTCAAAGTCCCAGCCGTCAATAAGACTGCGGTAGTATTTGCGATAGCCGTGTGTGACCTCTCCTATATCGTTCCAGTTGTAAGCTCCCGTGCCGTAGTTCTCGTCAAGCCACTTGTCAAGCAGATGATGCTTGTACGATGCTTCGGGATAATCAAGCCCGTTATCGCCCTTGCCGTTCCAGAGATCTTCCCAAATGGCGGTTTCAAGACTTTCACGGTCGGGGGCTTCGGCAGCGGATGCTGTAAAGCCTGAGCTTAGTGCAAGTGCGGTGCAGAATAACGCTGTAATAATCTTTTTCATGATGATTACTCTCCTTTATATTTCAGGTATTGTTCTTAAAATAGAATTCTAACGCTTTTTCGATAGTTTCAGTGATCTCTTTTGGTTTTGTACCCTCTGCGAAATACTTGGTATAGGCGTAGTTGCTGATTTTCACACTTTTGGGCTTCGGTGTCTGCTCACTATCATCACCGTAGATGATACTGTGAACAGTATAACGGTCGATATATCCGTCGCTTTCGGCTGATGCACGGAGCATCTTGGCGATTTTATAGTCGATCTTATCTTCAACAGCACACTCGGCAACAACAGCCTGCGTATCTTCCGACAGGAAAGAAAGCTCCACACCTGTTCTGATAGCAATATCTCCGCTGTCCACAAGGGCTTTCAGCTCATCGATCAGCTTGTTGATGCGGATAAGGCGGACAACAGAGCCTTTGCTCACGCCGTACTCCTTGCCGACACTCTCGCTTGTGTCTAACTTTGAACCCACTGGATTCAAGGTTGTGTCGCCACTGATCTCGGCATTGGGATTTTCAAGAAGTGTCAACTCACGGATAATATCATTACGCTTGCCCGGTGAGAACATCTTACTGTGTCTGCTTGCGACAACAGCCGCTTGTTCAGATATTTTCAGGTCTGAAAATGACCTTTGGATAAGGTTGCTTTCGATGACATACATCTCTGCCTCGTCCTCGGTCAAACCCGTCTTGACGATAGCTGGCACGGTGGGCAGTCCTGCGAGTTTTGAAGCGTTCCAGCGGTTGTGACCGATCAGGATCTCATAACCGCCCTCGATAGGCTGTACGATGATCGGAGACAACACACCATTTTCCTTGATGCTGGCGACCATATCCTCAAGGCGTTCGCCCGAATACAGCTCAAACTTGTGGTTGTGGTAGGGGTGAAGCTGATCGCACGGTATCTGCTGAATAGCGGTCTGCGGTGCGGAGAGCATTGTTCCCAGGTCAAACTGCGGTGTATTCATCGTTTCATCTTCCTTTCCATGTCCGCAAGCTGTTTGCGAAGCTCACGGTTGTCAATATCAAGCTCCATGATTCGCTTTTTCAGCTTCTTGATCGAAACATCGGCACGGACGATCATATCCGCAAACCGCAGGAGCGTGTATTTATATCTGCGCTGATTGTAGTGAAATTCGTAGCAGAGCTTTCCTGAGAGCCTGTCACGGCTCTCGGAAAGGCTTGCAAGCACTTCCTTTGAAGTCTCTGCGATGATCTTGCTGTGGTCGGTGCTGAAATACTCGTTCAGCTCACCATCGCCGTGGGGAGTGAAAAGCCACGGCATTTTGTCGGTGTCAAAGGGCTTCATGACTCGTCCTCCTCGTCATCATCTTCATCGGTGCAGTAGTCAAGCCCGTTCTGGAGCTGAATGTAGATGCCGGAGTAGCGGTCATGCTCTGCGCCGTCGCTGTTCATCATCGCTTCAAGGAAATAAGCCTGTGCTTCTTCACGGTCGTCCCACACCTTGACTTCGCCGTAGCATTTGGTAGTGACCTTGCGGTTGGGGTTCATTGCGAGTTCGGGGATATTTAACATCTTGAAAGCACCTCCTGAGCCAATTCATCATATTCCTGACCTAACTTGTGACCTGTGAGACAAAGCGGTGTGCCGTTCTCGGAGCTTTTCGCCGCTTCAATGGACTTGCTGATGCTTGTCCTGAACAGCATTTCGCCGTACTTCTCGTTGAGTGTTTCGATCGCCGTTCTGCTGACCTTTGTGCGGTCAACCATAGTCGGCAGCACTCCGATGAGGTTCAGCTTCGGGTTGGTGTTCGCTTTGACAAGCTGTGTAAGTGCTTCGAGGGACTGCAAGCCGTCCATACTGAACTTCTGTGTCTGCACGGGTATCAGCACTCTGTCCGCAGCGGTGAGAGCATTGATAAGGAGCGTTCCGAGGGACGGCAGGCAGTCGATCAGCACGAAGTCATACGCTCCGATCACATCTTCCGTGAGTATCCTGCGGAGAATATGCTCCTTTGAGATCATCGTGACCATGAGCGTTTCCGCATTGGCGAGGTTAATGTCGGCGGGAATGTAGTCCACTCCTGCGGCTTCGCTGTGGCGGATAGCTTTCTGAGCTGTCTCGGCGGTCACGGGAGTTCCTGCGTAGAATGACATGATAAGCTGTGTCATGGTCGGGTTGCCGTCCGGCTCGTATTTCAGGTACTCGGAGAGATTTGCCTGCGGATCGAAGTCGATGAGAAGCACCTTCTTATCGTGTTTCAGGGCAAGGCAAGCTCCGAGATTATAGGCTGTGGTCGATTTGCCGACTCCGCCTTTCTGATTGCTGATTGCGATGATAGTCGTTTCCATTTTCTTATCCTCCTGTGATTTTGGCTCAGAACAGCGGATCGTCCTCTGTTCCTGCGTATGGGTTGCCGTTATCGGTCGGTGTGGTGTTCTCCTGCTTCTTCTTACCGCCTGAGAAGTGGATCTCCTCGACCTTGACCTCGATAGCCGAACGCTTCTGACCGTCCTTTTCATAGCGGTTGATGTGGACTGCACCGACAAGCGTTACCATATCGCCCTTGCCGAACCAATCGACTACCACATCAGCGTTGCGATTCCATGCGGTGCAGTCGAAGAAGTCTGTCTGTGCCTTCTCCTCGCCCTTACGCTTCGGGCGTTCGCAGGCAATGGTGAACTTGCAGAGGCGGTTATCGCCAACGGTCTTGATTTCGGGATCGGCAGTCAGTCTGCCGGCTACCATGAACTTGTTTAACATAGGATTTACCTTCCTTTCGTGGTCTGTGGTGTTTCGTGTTCCTGTTGTGCTTTTATTATACTATGCAATATCCCTATTGTCAAGTATAATTTTCAGAAGTTTTTGAATTTCGGCAATGCGCAGCAAATTATCTGATTTCCCCAGTGCAGCTTCACTATATTTTCGATTATACTTGACATATCCCCACTAATGTGATAGAATAACTGTAATAACCGATCAAGGGGTGATCTGATGTATAAGCACACTTGCCAGATCTGCGGAATGGAGTTTGAGTCTCCGTCAAGCAGAGCGAAATACTGCATCTACTGCCGTGACAAGGCTCAGGTCATGCGGAACAGGGCATACAAGGAGAAGAAGCAAGCCGGAGAAGCTGTTGCGATCGGCAGCGAACAGGTCTGCTCTATCTGTGGAAAGCCTTATAAGGTGACGGCTGGCTCTCAGAAGTATTGTAAGGAATGCCAGCAGAAGCAGGCTCGTTCCAAGAAAATATCCTCAAACGCTCAGTATGCCAAAGCGAATTACAAAACGCTGAAGCTGTATGTGTCCGCCGAGGAGCGTGATGCGATCAAGGCTTATGCGGAATCGCTCGGTATGAGCGTGAATAAGCTATTACTCACGGCGTTGGAGACTTTCAAAGAGTTGCAAAAGGAGAAGAAGCAAAATGAATCTGATTAAAAAACGAGTATCTTATAAATCGTCAAAAGATGGTAGTATCGAATATGGAGATTTATACAAGGCTATTCCTCAAGAACTGTATAATAGCTCTATTTTGGATTGTGTTATAGTTCGGTGCAATGAGTGCAATGAAATCGTAACTTATTGCAAAGAAATATATGACTTTCGCTTGAATGAAAAAAAGGGTTACTGCTTTTGCCCAGAATGTGCTAAGATTCTATTTAACATTTAATCACTCTAAATCCCCATTCTTTTTACGCTTGCGATCTTGCTGCTGCTCGCTGCGTTCCTGACGGAGAAATTCCTCAATGGTACGCTGTGCGTCGGCAAGGTCACGCGCCCGTTTATCTTCCTCACGAAACTGCATATCTTTCTGTGAACGCCCTTGCATAAGGGCGTTTATTTTTTGCTCCAAGCTCTCCACGGTCGGGATATGACCGGACGGGTAAAGCTCCAACACCTGAGCGCGGACTTTCCCGTATTCGTTCAGGTCATAGCTGTGGTCTTTGCGGTACTTCTTCGCAGCCAGACCGCTGAGAGTTTTCAGCTCCTCGGCGCACCTTTTGAACTTGCGGTACTGCCGCAGGACTTTCAGCTTGAATTTGAGATCGTCTATCTCCGTGTTCATGGTGTTCAGCTCGGAGAGAAGTGTTCGGCTGTGAGCATAGGTAGAGATAGCTTCACTGCGAAGATTTTCAGGCTCGATACCATACTCAGCGATCACATTCTTAGCAATACTGGCGAGCTTCATATTGCCACGGTCGATAGCGTCCTGAATAAACTTGTTCAGGGGCTTCTTCGTGATAACTCTGATCTTTGACCTCGGCACATAGATCATAACGCCCTTGTTCTGCTCAATACGCTGCCTGATCTGCTTTGTCTCGTAGAACCAGCCGAGTGTTCGGGCGCGTGTAAACTTGGCTCTCGGATTGCGTTCCTTCTGCTCGGCAAGCATAAATTTCAGGTCGATCTTGTGGTCGGGATTATACTCGACAAACACACCGAAATCGGCGCACTTCCTGAGAAAATCATCGAAGTCCTCGCTGACCTTGATGACCTGATCTATCGTGTATTTCAGCTTTGCCTTCCACGATAATCCCTGACGGTTCATATCCCATTCCCAATGGCTCTTGCCTTTACCCATTTCGGGGTGTTCGACTACGGAGAGATGATGCCGCCGGCATACCTCGTCTGCAAGGGTACGGAGCTTGTTGTATGACCTGTCTTTCTCTGTAAATCTGCGGTTCTCCAATGTCTCAAAAGTAAGCCCATTGATGAGGTTCGTATTATTGAAGATACAATGCAGATGAACATGACCTTTATCGGTATGGACTGCGAGATAGTATTGGTACTGATCTTTAAGGTATTTTTCGCACATTTCCTTGCCGATCTCCATAGCTCTTTCGGGAGTAACCTCCCCAGGCTTGAACGACATAATGAAGTGCTGGGCAATGACGGTGCTTCTGCCTGTACCTGTTGCTGTGACTTCAGCAAATTCTTTGGCAGCCTTGCTGGGTTCACGACTGCACATAAAGGTGCTGATCAGTCTGCCGTTGTCGGTCTTGGCAGCGGCAGCAATGTAGGCTATTGCTGAACCGACCGTAGCTGTGATTGGAAATATCTTAGTTGTTGCCATATCTTCTCAACTCCGTCCTTGATATTATCCATATCCTCACGGTAAACCTTGTCGGTACTGTTCACACGAACCGCTATCTGATTCACATTGTTGGAAATACTGCGGACAAGCCGTAACAATTCCTGCATATCCTCGGTGCTGAATTTCACGATAAGTGTATCAAAGAATGCGATACGCATAAACTCACTTTTAGACTTATAACCGCTGAGCCTGAACTTCTGCTCAAGGAAGTCGTATTCTTCCTGTGTCAACCGTACCTGAACGCTCCGTGTTCTCTTTATTTTATCTTTCATTCTCTCTCCTTTCTTTTCAGGGTTTTAGGGGCGGAAGCCCTCTGACAAGCATCTGCATTGAAAGTCACTCAAATCTCAATTTGTAGTGCATCAATGCCGTGCTTGCTAATTTTGAAACCGCCCTGATCGGGCGTTTTTCAAATTGAACCTGCGGCTCTCGGATTTTTCCTGCTTTGCTCAGGAATTGGAGCTGTGCGACTGAGCAAACATACCCCTTCACCTTACTACCGACATTTTCGGATTTTTGGGAAAGAAAAATCGAAATGTTCACAAAAAGTTTACAATTGACTATACTATAAAAATAGGGAGAACTATCCTGCATCCCAATAACTACTTTCCCTCAAAGCTTGACACTCAAAGATATACCGTGATATAATGAGGAAAAGGGGCTGAGATTTATGGCAGGTATGCGGTTCACGATCAGGTCTGAGGCTGACCTAATAAAAGCGATAAACAAGTACGGGTTTCTGCCGTTCTTCCGAAACAGTATCGAGGGCTTTTCCATAGAGGAGCATATAGCTCCTGAGCATTGGTATTATTCCGACAGCGCACAGTGGGATGCTTGGGACTGGAAAGGTCCGGTCATACAGAAAACAGGCTGTGCCTATGGAAAGTTTTTTGAACACAAGGCGGTATACATCAGCCGTGATTGGTTTCCGGACTTTGCAAACTATCGTCGTGACGGTTATGATTTCGATGCAAGGTATGATGAAGGGCTTGCAAAACATACTGACAAGGTGCTGTATGATCTGCTTGACAGTCATGCTCCCGTTATATCCAAAGAACTCAAACAGCTCGGAGATTACCGCAAGGGCGGCAATAAAGGTTTTGATACCTCTATCACAAGATTGCAGGAGCAATGCTATGTGATCACAAGCAACTTCATATACATGACCGACAAGCACGGGCAACACTACGGTTGGGGCGTAGCTGAATACTCAACTCCCGAAAAAATTTATGGGAGCCGCCTTTACCGATAAAGTCTATCAGCGAGAGCCGGAAGAATCCTATCAGCTTATCTTTGAACATCTGCGGAAGGTTCTGCCCCATGCAAGTGATGAACAGATAAAGAAGATATTGAAATAGAAAAAGAGCTGCACAGCTTTTGTGCAGCCCGATGAATAAACCTCCTGATTCTTGACACTCAAACTCCATTGTAGTATAATAGAGCAAGTGTGTGAAATCAGTAGGAGGTTATTACTATGATGGATTCAATTACAGTCGGTGCTAAGATCAAGATGACAGATACAGTCACCAGCGATTATCCTGTCGGCTCGACGGCGACGATTATTTACATAGACGAGATGGACAATGTTTTTATAGAATGGACAGATGGCAAGCTGTCCAAGTTCTCAGATAAACAGCTATTGAATGGCTTTGAGAAAACAGGTGCATAAAAGGTAGGCAGTCGGCAGCGATGTCGGCTGTTTTTCTTTTCCTGCCGATTGACCTTTTTCCGGCGGTATGGTATAATTATCCTAAGAGCTGATGCAAAAGGAGTGATGTATCATGGCAGTCTATATCGTATTCGACGTTGAAACGCCCAATCACGCAAATGACCGTATGAGTGCGATAGGCATTACTGCGGTCAGGGATAACAAGATTGCGGCAAATTACTTTTCGCTCGTTGATCCCGAAACACACTTCGATTATTTCAATACGCAGCTCACGGGCATAGATGCTGAGAAAGTCAAGGGCGCTCCGAATTTCGCAGAGCTTTGGAAGAAGATAGAGCCGATCATGAGCAAGGGTATCCTTGTTGCCCATAATGCTGTATTTGATATGAGCGTCCTCCGTGCGTGTCTGCGGAGTTACGGTATCAAATGGAAACCGTCTGCGGAATACCTGTGTACGGTCCAGATCGGCAGGCGTGTTCTTCCTGATATGAAGCATAACCTCAATGTAATGTGCGATCACTACGGTATCGCCCTGAATCATCATCAGGCGGACAGCGATGCCCGTGCCTGTGCGGAGATACTGCTGAAGTATATGGAAAGCGGCGTAGATGTCAATAAGTATGTAAAAAAATACTCCCTTACACCATAAAGCTGTGGTAATATATGTGCTTCCGAAGGACGGCTATGCCGTCCTTTTTCAGTTATCTCCAAGGTTTATGATGTGTTTCCCTTGCTTTTCAGCATACTGCATCGTCTTGTAAGCTCCGCCGCTGTTACGCTGAATACAGCAGACTATAAGATCTGATCGGTCTACAAGATTTCTGTTCCTGATCTGAATAGCTGACTTCGGGTGAGCATTTGCGGACTCCGCACATATCTCGACTTCATCATAGTAGCCGAGATATTCCTGTTCATTGTCACGGTATTCTGCTTTCATATATGGCAGAACCAGCGTAAAATGAGTATTACCATATCCGTACTGACGGACAGCTCTTTTAATGGCAGCAGAAGCAAGAAGGTCAAATTCTCCGTCCCTTCCTATGAGAAAGTCGATATACTCCTTCTGCCTGATAAGGTCGTACAAGAGTTTATCAAGAGCGTTCTCTATTTCTGATACTCGCTCGATGCTTCGATGCCCGAAAAAACTAACGGTGTAGATACTCAGCATATCGCTCATACTCCTTTGAAAACAGTATATACTAAGTATAACATGGTATCAATGTGGTGTCAATGTGACTGCATACAAAAGAAAGCTAAAGTGGTATGATAATAGTGAAAGTGAGGTATCGCTATGGCTATTATAAAAACATCGTTTACGCTTCGACTGGCTCTGATTGACCACGCAAAGATTAAGAAGATCGCTGAATCGCAGAATCGCTCCATTAACAACATGATTGAAACGCTTGTGAAGGATGCAATAAAGGAATATGAAAAGGAAAATGGAGAGATCAAACTTACTGATGAAGATATTATCGGTGAATGAGCGCTCCTTCCATTATGACAGACTTTGATCCCAATGGGTTCAAAGTAACCATTTGACGAGAGAGCTGTTGGGGAACGGCTCTTTTCTTATAATTACTGATTATATCCGGTTATCCGGTGTAATATATATCAGACAAGCATACAAACTCGGCTTTTGTTTGTTCCTATGCAGTACCATACAGAACAGATCGGATATTTCGATTAAAATGGAGGTGATAGCTGTGTACCGGACAATAACAATAGATGATAGTCTGCAATGATTGCCTTGCGGATTTCTTCTTTGCTGTAACAAATGCTGAGATTGTATGCCCATTGCATACAGCTTAAAGGCGGTCTGAGCAGATCAGACCGTTTTTTCTATGCCTGTTTGTGATAGAATGATGAAACTTCGCCTTGTAAGATGAAAAGTAGGTGAAATCGTTCCCGTTTGGAATATTATCAAAAAGGATAAAAAAGCCTTAATAAATCTATGCTTTTATCATCTTGCGGTTTATGGGAGGAGTGTAGGTCGGCTATCAGAAAACGGCGAAATACGGTGCTTTTGAATATGTGACCGTTCCCATTCGGGAACGCCTGACTACTGGCTTTTTCGCAGCTTATGGTTTATAATGATAGGGTACGCAGTCCATCATAGGACTAATTCTCTATACGGTGAACCTAAATGCGCGATAGGGTTACTCGATCACTGTATGGACAACTGAATAATGAGCGATCAAATGAACGAGTAATGTTTGATTGTCGGACGGATTATACCGAATGGCAGGATAACTATGTTCATTTGAGTATCTCCGTCCGACGGAAAGGACGGAGATTTCTTATGAGTAGTAATATTCTGATTCCTCGTATCGCTTTATTCAGCGAAATTGAAGAACCTCTCGATTATAAGGTGTTCGTGTATGGTACGAAAAACTCCCTTATGATCGACGCAGACACCTTTGGTGATGCACTTGCCCGTTACCTGAAAGAGTACAACATCAGCTATGATATGTTTGCCCGAATGACAGGCATCGGAAAAGGCTCTATTTCTCGTTATCTGAAAAATACCCGTCAGATCGGGCAGAAATACCTCTGTGCCGTATGTATCGCACTCAGGCTTCACCCTCTCCGGCGCGAGTATTTGTTTTCCAAGTCTGACAATGTTATTCCGGGTACTTATGGTTACAACGGTCTGGCAGCTCATATCATCAGAAACTATCTTGACGGCTGTGCATTCAGTGAAAAGTACACGCTTGAAGCTTGTAATAAGCGCCTGATTGAAATCAAGGCAAAGCCTCTTACAAAGCTGACCTCTATTACGGAGGGCAGCAAGTAATGGCGAGATTCATCTATATGCACCTCGGTGATGATATTCCAAAGAGAATAGAAAAGGAATACAACAAGATGCTCCGCAGGGAGAAGTACCTCGAAGAACGTGATGCGGAGTTCATGGCGCAGTCAACCGACTATGACAGAGTTCTTGAAGCGATACCCGATCCTGCAAGTCTCCCCATAAATTTGCTTGCTGAGGAGAACAGGAGAAGAAAAGACGCACGGCTTGACTATCTGCCCATCGCTTTGGAGAAACTGCGTCTCGATTTTCCGGAGGGATATAATGTGATCATCGACTATTTCTACTGCACAGAAAAGGTCACATTAACGGAACTCGCCACCAGATACGGTACTACGATAGATATTGTCAGATACAAAATCACAATTGCAAAAAAGAAACTCAAAGAGTATATCATCTTGCACGAAAATAACGGCTAAGAAATGTGCATAATGCCGATTTTTCTTTTTTGAAGAAAGAAATTTGCGAAAATCTTTCCCAAAAACGCAAATTTATCGGTAGTAAGGTGAAGGGGTTCGGCGGAGCAGACACCGAATGCCCCTCAAGTTCCTCCTTTCTTTTCATTGGAAAGGGTTATGTAGAGCTGAGAGGACGGCGCAGCTTCTTTGTCCATTTTCAGGCTGTGCCGTTCCCAAAGGCTCACATTCTTCTATCTCTATCTATGGTAAGCATAATATAGACTCCTTTCACTAAGACAGCAGAGATGCTGTCGGGAGAGCCTGAGCTACAGCTTGGGTTCTGCCAAAAACATCTCTGAATATGCTTGTTCCATTTCTCCTATTTTCAATTAGACAGCAATGCTGTCGCTCCTGCGACGGGGACGGATTCCGTTCCCGTCAATTGCAGGAGTTCTTTTACAGACACAAAAACACCGACAAGAAAGAGAGAGGGTGTTCTAATATGAATGAGATTTCAATCGCTGTGAGATACAACAACGATATGCGTACCGTCAGCGGACGGGAGCTTCATAAAGTTCTGAATGTCAGGACGCAGTATTCAATGTGGTTCGACAGAATGCGTGAATACGGATTTATCGAAAATACGGACTTTTTCACGGTAACCAAAAATGTGTACCGTGAAGATGGCAGACCAATGCCGCAGAAACAGATTGACCATAACCTGACCATTGATATGGCAAAGGAGCTGTGTATGATACAGCGTACCGAGATCGGTAATCGCTGCCGCAAATACTTCCTGAACCTTGAAAGACAATGGAACAGTCCCGATGCTGTTATGGCGAGGGCGTTACAAATTGCAGACCAGAAACTGGAGCTTGCAAATCAGCAGAATAATAATCTGATTGAAACAACCGCTGTTCAGGCGAAACAGATAGAAGTCATGAAGCCGAAAGCCGACTATTGCGATATGGTACTGCACTCCGAAGGGCTTATGCCCATAAGTACCATTGCGAAGGACTACGGCAAGTCGGCAATATGGCTGAACAAGTGGCTTCACGAACACGGTATCCAGTATAAGCAGGGACAGGTATGGCTTCCGTATCAGAAATATGCAGACAGAGGATATATGAAATCAAAGACACACACTGTTTATGATAAGAATGGTGATCTTACTGCCAAAGTCCATTCATATTGGACGCAGCAGGGCCGTATATTCATCTATCATCAGTTAAAGAAAGAGGGCATCCTGCCCCTGATCGAGCAGGACGATAGCTGAAATGCTGTCGGGAGTATCCGAAATTCGGGTACTGCCTACGGTGCTTCGCACACACCTCCTTGTTTTATTCGGCGGCTGATGTGCCGTCGGGAGCTACTACTCCTCGGAGTAGGGGCTGCCAACAGTACATCAATCTTTGGACATAAAAATAACCGACAGACGATGTATTACAGTATCTTGAAAACTGAATATGAAACATCAACGCTATTATGTTTTCTTTTTCTCCTGAGAGGAGGATCATCTATGGCGATAAGTGCAGATAAGAAGGATATAACCAACAAACTGCGTAAATATCCACCAGTTCTGACTGTAAAGGAAGTATGTGAGATTTTGAAGTTCAGGCCTACCAAAGTATATGGTATGATAAGCAACGGAGAGATAAAGCGCATAGATCATATCGGTCGGCATATCAGGATATTAAAAGCAGATTTGATCGACTTCTTAATTGCGCACAAAAACAACGGTTAAAATCCGGTCACAGCGCCGAAAACAGAGAATTGCGGTCACATAGTCTTGCATTATATTTGGTTCTGCGCTATAATGATAGAGTCAACAGCAGACTTCTACCGCTTTCAAATCGAAGGAGGATCATTATAATGAAAGCAAGTCTGCCTTATAAGTATATCACTTCCGTGAAGAACGGAAAACAGTATGTTGTTTTTGACTACAAGGACAGCGCAGGAAAGCGTAAGCGTAAATGGGTGAACACGGAACTTCCTGAGAAATGCACAAAGAAGGCTCTGAAAGAAGCGGTCGATCAGATCGTGGCAGAGTTTGACGAGCAGTTCAGAACGGGAACGATCGGTAAGACAAAAGCGAAATCTGCGGTGGATGTGCCGTATGCAGTTATGACGGAATCTGCTCCCGAAGCAAAGATGAAGCTGAGTGCCTATATCGACGAGTGGCTTACAGCAGTCAGACCGAACCTTGCCCGTACTACATTCAATTCGTACAAGAATTCCAACAAGCGTTTTGTAGAGTACCTCGATGAGCATTATCCCGATTTGACTCTTGGCACACTGAGATATACTCACGTTCAGGAGTTCCTCAATCACAAGCTCGATGAGGGGCGCAAGGGTAGCTGTGCAAAGCAGTATTATCTTGCAATTCACTCTGCTTTGGCGTATGCTGTTAAAATGGAATATATCCCGATACACCCTATGGACAAACTTGTCGTGCCGAGAGCAGATCGTTATGAAGCTACCTTTTATAATAAGGACGAGCTGAATACACTGTTCGAGACATTCAAAAATGATAAACTTGAGCTGATCGTGCATATCGCAGCCTACTACGGTCTGCGTAGAAGCGAGGTGCTTGGTCTGCGGTGGGACGCTATCGACTTCACCAATAAGACGATCACCATTCAGCGTAAGGTTATCAGTGACTATGACGAGGACGGTCACAGAAAGCTCTATGTGGAGAACAGGCTGAAAACCAATTCCACAAGAAGAACGCTCCCTCTGATACCGCACATCGAAAAGATGCTGTTGGATAAGAAGGAGCTTGAAGCTCACTTCAAGAAGATCAGCGGTAAATCATTCGATAAGGAGTTTGAAGGCTTCATCTGCCGTGACAACTTCGGAAAGTTAATCTCACCTGAGTATGTGACAACCCGTTTTCACTATGTCATTACCAAAGCTGGACTCCGTCATCTGCGTTTCCATGATTTGCGACATTCATGTGCGAGCTTATTGCTTGCGAATGATGTTCCGATGAAAGCAATCCAGGAATGGCTCGGACATAGCAACTATACAATTACGGCGAATCTTTATAGTCATTTGGAGTATAACGCTAAAGTCATTTCTGCGGAGACTATTGCAAGGGTGCTTGGCGGTGAAGCTGAAACAGAAGAACAGAAAAAAGTCACTGCTGAAACTGTTGAACCTGCACCTGAGAAGAAACCGGCACGAAAGAAGTCGGCAGCAAAAAAGACTGCGGACAAGAAATCCGCAAGCGTAAGGTCTACATCAAAAACAGCAGAAAAGCCTTCACCTAAAAAGTCAGGTGGTAGAAAAAAGAAAAGCGAAACACCCAAAGCTACGGGTGAATCACAAGTGTCAACATTATAAAATATAATATCGAAAAATGGATAGCGAGAAAAAGAGAACGAAAAAGAGCGATTTTGGTAGAAAAGTTGTTAGAAAAAAAGTGAGTTTCGACAATATATTCATCTACCACGAAAGCTGGTAAAGCCCATCAATACGCTGTTTGAGGGAAGAAAATATGGATTTGTTCATATAATCTCATTGACTAAATCAGCACTATATGCTATAATCAGTAAAACCGCAAACAAACCTCCAAAAAGGTGAATTGACTTTACTGTATGTCTGATTTTTCAAATATTTCTTACAACCCAATTGCTTCGACATGAATCCGATGCTCCACATCTGATATTCTTTTAGTGATTTACCATAGTCATTCAAACCTCTTGCTTCCTGACCCACGATCATAATGTTTTTCTTTCCCGCACCAAAATTATCACACACACCTCCTATAAAAGGTCTGGAAAATGTATAATTCATAGATGGCGTCACTTCTGAAGCAACCTTATTATACCAAGACGTAAATGCGTCCAGTAACTCCTCATTTATCTTTTTTACAGTTTCATTCTCTGCCATACCTACTCCTCCCCATATTTCAAAATAATGTCCCTAGCCACTGATACAACTCTGTCCGCCACGCTTTGAGGCTTGATTATTTTAACAAACTGACTATACTGCATAGTCCAATAAAACAGGGCGTTTTCATTGACCTTTAGTGATATTACGCATTTGTCATTGCTTTCTGACAACACGTTAAAGCCCTTACCAAACCAATCGATTATCTGCCCTATAAGGAAACGATCTACCTCAAGCTCTGCATTCACTGTCTCCCCACTGAACATATAAATATGGTCTTTCATGTATTTTGAAAGGTCAAAGCCATGGCTGTTGCCTGCCGTTTTTCGTATATCCTTCTGCGGCATATCTATCAACTGTATTTCCAGTATTTTATCGACCCGAAAATTTGCGATATTATCATATTTGTCAACATTGCAAATAAGGTAGTACCTGCCGTTTGCGGTCACTGTGTAATATGGATTAATTATATATTTGTCAGTTTTCTTCGGGTGCAGTTTTTTATCTGTTCCATATTCGCAGTATAAAAATTCTATCTGCTTTTTCTCCTCTATTGCCTGATTAAGCAACTCGACAGTATAAAGCACCTGTGCATTTTCTGTATGCCCAATAGTTTCATAATTCACTGAACCTTTAATTCTATTTTCAGCAAATGGACTTGACTGTTTTTCAATTTTGCTAATAAGTCTCTCCGTTTCTCTACCCGTAACATACCTTGAGAACAGCAAGCCGTCAGAAATAAGCTTTACCTCACTCGGCTCCAATGTGTGATTATAATATATATCGGTGATAATCACATTCACATCATCAACAGATTTCTGCGAACCATTTTTGCGCTCTATTTCTGTATATTCAATATCGAACCCAAACTCAATCAAATTCATAAGATTTCGCTTTACAGTTTTTCTGTCACAGGTAAGTTCAAAATCAGTTTGCAAGTATTCCTGTATATTTTTCTGCGTCAGCCTATGATCAACGTCAGAATGCCGTTTTATTACTTCCAGCGTCATTATAAGATTATTTTTTACAGGCTGTCTGCCCATACTTATCATCTCCTGTCTACGTATTTAATGCCAAACACGATGCGGTATTAGTTACTCATCTTTATTATATTGTACCGAGTTGCGTAGGACAAGTCAATGGATATGAGATGTTTTTCAGAATAAAATCAATGATTTTGTAGACATTTACAAATTTACAAATATGTTTTTGGCTACTATTAAAATCACAGAAAACTATCACAGCCTTTTCCCATACTATCGTATATCTCTTTACGAAGTTCTCTAAGTTTGGATTCACATTTGGCGATACTGTTAGTGTATGGAGATTTTTCTTTAAGTTCATTTGTAATATCATTAATTCACTTTTGAAATTCTTTATTCCGCTCTTGTATTTTGTCTGCTGTTTTTGCAAATTCTTTAAAAAAATTGATTATTCTTCGCATATTTCCATTGGCTGATGATCCCATTTCTATGTAAAAAGGAACGTTATTTCTGATCAAGCATATTGCATATTTTGACTTTTCAAGGTTGTTTCCGTCATATTCACGCTTTTTAAACCCTGCAAAAATTTTGTTATATGCCTCTTCAATTTTCCATATTCTGTCCTGATCTGACAGTGTGTTTGCTGTACCCTTTTTTCAAGATCAGATGGTTTTTTTTGCTGTGTGATATATTAAAGCCCGTGGACTTCCATATTGAGGAAACCCATGGGCTTTGTTGTACGTTTTTTACAGCGCTTTTTTTATATCATGCCAGACTTATGGGAATGTTCCCGTAGGTCTATTTGACCTGATTTTCTTTTATTATCCTGCCACTCTCAAAAGCACAAGCATTCTCAAGCGTTGTGCGGCTTATGGCGGCTAGGGCTTCTTCGGTGAAAAAGCCCTGATGAGAGGTGACGATAACGTTAGGAAAAGACAGAAGCCTTGCGGTCACGGAGCTTTCTAGGATATCCTCCTGTCGGTTTTCAAAGACGTTCTCCGTTTCTTCCTCATAAACGTCAAGACCCACTCCGTGGAATTTTCTGCTTCTGATACCTTTTATAAGGTCTTCGGTATTCACAAGCGCACCTCGGGAGGTATTTACGAAAACAACATTCTCTTTCATAAGGGAGATAGTTTCAGTATTGATAAGATGATAGCTTGCCTCTGTCAGCGGGCAATGGAGCGAGATAAGGTCGCTTTCCCGCAGGACTTCGCTAAGGGGATAATATTTCACAAAATCAAGGTCGGGGTTTTGATAAACGTCATAAGCTATAACACGCATACCAAAGCCGTGGCATATCTTGCACATTGCCGCACCTATCCTGCCTGTGCCTATTATACCAGCGGTCTTGCCATGAAAATCAAGTCCCATAAGACCATTCAGGCTGAAATTGTTCTCTCTTACCTTTATATAGCCCTTGTGTATTCTTCTTGTTACTGCAAGCGCAAGCGCCACGGCGTGTTCTGCCACGGCTTCTGGAGAATACCCAGGCACTCTAAGCACTGTTATGCCGTATTTATCGGCGGCTTTTATATCAACATTATTATAGCCTGCACATCGCATAAGAAGAAGTTTTACACCGTGTTCATGGAGCCGTCTAAGCACTGAGCCTGTTATCGTTGAGCTTACAAAGGCACACACGCCCTCACAGCCCTCGGCAAGCCTTGCTGTGTCTTCCGACAAGTCGGCTTCAAGGTAAACGCTTTCTATATCTGGATAGTTTTTTCGCTGCTTTTCAAATGAATCTATATCATACTGCTTTGCGTCATAGAATATTATTTTCATGGAAACTCCTCCAAATTTTAAAGTATTTCATTTTACGCTTGTATTTTTTGCAGCTGTTTATAAAAATATACGGTTTTTGCCTTAATAAGATAAAATTATCAAAGGTTGACAATTGTGCATAAATAGGATATAATATAGGTATCGGTATGTAAAAATATACTTTAAATATACTTTAAATGCCTGTTTTCTACAGAAAGGATATGATGCCAATGTCACAATTTTCGGAACTTCTCAGAGAATACATAAAGAAAAAAGATATTACTATAAAAGCCCTTGCCGAAAAATGTGGTATCGACAGAACATATCTTCATAAGATACTCAAAGGTGAAAGGAAAGTGCCAAGCGTAGATTTTGTAGAAAATATAAGCTTGCAGCTCATGCTTTCCACAGAGGATAAAAGCAGGCTCATGGAGCTTTATAACATTTCTGAGATGGGGGAAGATGTCTACAATCGCCGTAAGCAGGTGTCAAAGATAATACACGATATGGCAAAC
This sequence comes from Ruminococcus sp. CAG:57, assembly GCF_000435935.1. NCBI lineage: Bacteria > Bacillati > Bacillota > Clostridia > Eubacteriales > Oscillospiraceae > Ruminococcus > Ruminococcus sp. CAG:57. The sequence continues at coordinate 18,491 of NZ_FR890678.1, forward strand.
ACCAACATGGAAGATCCTGACGCTCTGACTTTCAAGACAGAAGTTGATATTGACTCTGTGCCTGAGATATCCATCTACACCGACAAACGTGAGCTTAGAAAAAACCTGCAGGTGCTTATATGCAGCGATGTTCATAATGGTTCTGACATTCAGGTCATCGCTCAGCCAACAGAGTTTCTTACCAATCTGTTGTCCATTGCCGCAGAAGGCAGCGAGTCTGCCATAAACCATCTGTTCTTCTTTGACAACACCTCAGGTGAAAAAAACACCGCAAAATACAATCTGGATATTTTTCCGTTCATATGTCACCTTGCGCAAAAGCATGAAAAATATGAGGCTTTTTATTATTATGAGGGTGCGTCGGCATATTTCAACTCCACGAACATCATGCCAAACATAATGATAACGAATAATTTTCTGATCAGAACAGACAGCGATTATTGCGAGGGCGTTATATACAGATCTAAGCCTATGGTAGAATTTTATATGCGGCAGTTTGAAAAGTTCAAGACAAAATGTGCAAAGCTTCTCGACCACGCCGTGGATATCTTGGAATATGTTTACTTTTGGTACGATGACAACGCAAATTTCATCGGCGTGGATTTTCAGCCATGCACCATGCTTTGTCTTACAGAGGATATATACAACGCCCATGCACTTTTGCCAGCTGACGCAAAGAAATTTGTAAAAGCAAAGCTCACCATGGGCAAGAAGGCTCTTTCTGAACACAAATTTGTAAATCTGTTCAGTGAAAAGGGCCTTGCAGAGTTTATGACGACGGGAGAGATTTTTGAGCTTCCGAGAAATTCATATACTTTTCCCACTCTTGCAGAACGCAAGATAATGCTACAGATAATGATATCGCTTTGTGAAAACGGCATGGCAGACTACAGGATAATAAAGAACGACTATTTTGCGGTGTCGAAAAATCTTTGTATCAACATTTCTGACAACACAAGTCTTAACATCATTGCCAGAAACAACTGCTTCTCTGATTTTTCTTATTTGAAGATAAGCGAAACGAGCCTTGTTCAAGCTTTCTGGGATTATTTTCAGCACTTTATAGATTCTGACGCTGTTTGCTCACATGAAGAAACTATCGAGATACTCAGGTCTTATTTGTAAAAAATGGGCGACCAAAAGCCGCCCACTGTAATGATATTATTTAAGCTGTTCACGCATTAAAGTGAGCAGCTTTTTTTCACGTCTTGACACCTGCACCTGCGACATACCAAGTTGTTTTGCCGTTTCCATCTGAGTTTTATTCTGAAAATATCTCAGATATATAAGCTTTCTATCCTCCGCTTCAAGGGAAGCTATGACCTGACGGAGAGAGAGCCTGTCAGCAATTTCTATGTCAGGAGCATCAACAGGGATATCTATTTGTCCGTGGCGGTCGTCTTCATCTGAGCTTTCAGTAAGACTAACAGGGGGCAGGGCGACGTTCATGGCTAGAGTAACGGCTTCTTCGCTTTCTCCTGACAGCTCACAAAGCTCGCTTACTGTAGGTTCTCTCCCCTGCTGTATGGAAAATCGCTCACGCTCTCTTACAAGGCGCATGGAAAGCTCTTTTATGCTCCGTGACACTTTTATCGTGCCACCGTCACGGAAAAGCCTTTTTATCTCCCCTAATATCACTGGCACTGCATAGGTGGAGAATTTCACACCACGGTCGCTGTCAAAGGCTTTCGCAGCTTTTACAAGACCTATACAGCCTGCACCGTAGAGGTCGTCATACTCTATGCCACGGTTGCGGAAGCGGTTTGCGCACAGGTGAACAAGCCCCAGATTTTCTTCTGCAAGAGGGGTCTCGACTATGCTGCTCATTTTATACTCTTTCTTTCAAGGTTTTTTCAAGGATAAGGGTAGTTCCTTCTCCAAGCTTGCTGCGCACCTTCACTTTATCCATAAAGCTTTCCATGACCGCAAAGCCAAGGCCTGCTCTTTCCTCCTCAGGTGCAGTGGTGAAAAGCGGCTGCATAGCCTGCTCTATATCAGCGATACCGCAGCCCTTATCCCTTATTTTTATGTAGATGTGTCTGTTCTCGAATATCCTTATCTGCATGAATATCTCCCCTAGGGTGTTTCGGTATCCGTGGACAATGGCGTTTGTGACTCCCTCTGACACTGCGGTCTTGACATCTGCAAGCTCGTCGATCTGAGGGTCAAGCTGAGTAAGGAAACCGCTGACTGCAACTCTAGCAAAGCGCTCATTTTCAGAATAGCTGGGAAAACTGACTTTCATTTCATTAAGGGGTTTTCGTTTCAATTTTATCACTCTCCTTTGTTTTGTCATCGGGGCTTTCATTCTGTTCCTGAGCTGCTTTCTTCTCTTGTATATACGGGGCAATATCCGTGACTATCTTTGTGAGTCTGTGCATACCTGCAAGCTGCAAGACCTTTCGGATATAAGCAGGAGGCGACGCCACTATCACTTCGCCACCCATTTCTGACATTATCCTGTATCTGCCCATAACAAGCCCGATGCCTGAGCTATCCATAAAAGTCACCTGAGAATAGTCGAGGATAAGGGTAAGAGGGTTATGGCTTCTAATGGCTTTATCTATCTCTCCCCTGAAATATTTTGCTGTATGATGGTCGATATCGCCGCATATCTCTGCCACAAGAGTTCTGGCTGACGGATAGTTTTTTATCTCCACATTCATGCTTTATCATTCCTTTCATCTTTTCGTTTTATCCGCTGAAAATATATTATCACTTACAGTGGGATTTTTTTGTCGCATTATTGTATGAATGGAAAAAGGGCATAAAAAACAGGAACACACATTTGTGTGTCCCTGCCTAGGAAAACTATTATGTTCTATGCTTATGTATTAAAGTCCGTTAGGATTATTCTTAATGAAGTTCCAGCTATCTGCTGTCATTTCATCAAGACCATACTGTGCTTCCCAGCCAAAGACCTTCTTTGCCTTTGCTGTATCAGCATAGCAGGTTGCGAGGTCGCCTGCACGTCTTGGCTTTACTACATATGGGAGCTTCTTTCCGCAGGCTTTTTCAAAGCTGTGAAGAACGTCATAAACGCTTGAGCCTTTTCCTGTGCCGAGGTTTACGGCTTCAACACCCTTGTTTTCCATTACATACTTAACTGCGCAAAGGTGACCCTTAGCAAGGTCAACAACGTGGATATAATCTCTTACACCTGTTCCGTCAGGAGTATCGTAATCGTCACCAAACACACCGAGCTTTTCAAGCTTTCCTACTGCTACCTGACAGATGTAAGGAAGCAGATTGTTTGGTATACCGTTAGGGTCTTCGCCGATAAGACCGCTCTTATGTGCGCCGATAGGGTTGAAGTATCTCAGAAGTGAAACTGACCAGTCGTTGTCGGAAACATAAACGTCTCTCAGTATCTGCTCTATCATTACCTTTGTATAGCCGTAAGGGTTTGTTGCAGATGTAGGCATATCCTCAGTGTAAGGAGCTTTGTTTACAGGGCCGTAAACTGTTGCGGAAGATGAGAAAACTATCTTCTTACAGCCGTATTTTCTCATTGCCTTGATAAGCATGAGAGTGCCTGTGATGTTGTTATGGTAATATTCAACAGGCTTCTGAACAGATTCGCCAACCGCTTTAAGACCTGCAAAATGTATAACAGCGTCTATCTTGTTTTCTTCAAATATCTTTTCGAGCGCCGCAAGGTCAAGAAGATCTGCCTCATAAAAAGCAAAGTCCTTGCCTGTTATCTTCTTTATTCTGTTAAGAGCCTCCGGCTTTGAGTTTGAAAAGTTATCAACTATAACTACTTCATAGCCTGCTTCAAGAAGCTCAACGCAGGTGTGGCTTCCGATAAATCCTGCTCCGCCTGTAACGAGTATTTTTGCCATATTCTTTACCTCCCAAATATGTCAAGTTTTTTCTTACACTTACATTATACCATATTTTCACGTTTTTGCAATACCCTTTTTGTTTCAAACACATGGATTTTTGTTGCAAAGAGAATAAAAATATGCTATCATATCTATAACAGACCATCTCACAGAAAGGATCACACAGAATGAATACAGACCGCCATTCCTTTAAATCAGACCAGACGGACGCACTTTCGCTGTCAGTATACAACGTGGGCTATGAAAAATGTCAGGGGCTTCACAGTTGGGGAAGCGGTGTTCGTGACCATTATCTTATCCACCACATCATAAGTGGCAAGGGCGTATACAAAACGCCGCAGGGAGAGTATCACCTTAGCGCAGGGGACACCTTTCTCATTTACCCCTACACTGTTATAACATACACTGCCGACAAGAACGACCCATGGGAATACTACTGGGCAGGCTTCAATGGCTCTGACGCTGAATTTATCCTTGATCGTGCAGGCTTCACAAGAGAGTGTCCCGTTATCTCCGCAGACTTTGGAAGCGAGCTTAAAGACAGTCTTGAACGCATTTATCGTCTTAGCGGAAACAGAAGCTCAGATCTTGTGAAAATGACAGGTCAGCTTTACATCACGCTGGGCATTCTTATGGAACGCTCTGGAAGTCAAAGCCGTTCGGGGAGCACCGCAAAGGGATATGTCACAAAGGCGAAAAACTACATTGCACACAACTACACCCTTGGGATAGGGGTCGAGAATGCAACCGATTTCGTTGGCGTGAGCCGTGCCACGCTATATCGGGCTTTCATGGAATACGAGGGGCTTTCTCCTGCACAGTATATAACTGATTTCCGTGTAAACGCCGCCTGCCGTTTGCTGGAAGAAACTGAGCTTCCTGTGTCGGCTGTGGCAAGGTCGGTAGGGTATAATGACAGCCTTTATTTTTCAAGGATATTCCACAAGACAAAGGGTGTGTCACCTACGGAATACAGGGCTGACGCTTTGTGTACAAAAGGTGAAAACAAGGCGTTTTCGGTTGACAAGGGTATATAAATGAGATATAATAAATAGGTATAATCAGCTACGAAAGGGTCTTAAACAATGAATTTCTTTATGGTCGGCTCGTTTTTCATGCTTTTCATGCTAAACGCAGGCTGGACTTCTAATTACGTTATAAAGCTTGTAGGCTTTTTATTTTTCGCAGTGGGAACGGCTGAGGCTGAAGAACGCACTGACGCTTTCACACATCTTAAAAAGTCTGCTTACACTTCTTCCGCTATGTGCGCTCTTGCGGTGGTATGTCAGCTTCTATTGAAGCTTCTCTCCCCTGCGGCAATGGCGGCGAACGTTATAAGCATTTTGCTGTCGGCGGCAACTGTCTATATGTCACTGAACCTTATGAGAATGTTCCTTGTGGCGCTTGACAGCCACAGAGAGCTTGTGGAAGACGTTTCAAACATTGTAAGGCTTCAGGGCAGTTTCAACAAGCTTGCTCTCATGACGTTTATTTACTTTGGGGGCGACCTGCTCAACAGGCTAATACCAATAGAGTTCGTCACCACCCTTGCAGGCGTTATTGCGGCAATAGCAAAGATACTTGTGTATATTTTCCTGCTCATCATGCTTTACAACTTCAACAAGCTGAGGACAGATTATGAAAAACGCCGTGAAAGAGAAAACAAATAAGGATATTTCAAGAACGTCATGTTCACAAATGGCGTTCTGTTTTGTGTATAAAGGCAACAAAGAATAGGAGAACGAAAAATGCTATCAATAATAATACCAAGCTATAACGAGGAAGGCAACGTTGCAAAATGTGCTTCTGTTGTTTCAAAGCTTCTCAGCGAAAACGGTATAGACTATGAGCTTGTTTTTGTAAACGACGGCTCAAAGGACAGAACATGGGATATAATCTCAAACCTTGCACGCAATGACGAGCATATCGTGGGCGTGAACTTTTCAAGAAATTTCGGTAAGGAGAGCGCAATTTTTGCAGGACTTGAAACTGCAAAGGGCGACGCTTGCGTTCTGCTGGACTGTGATTTGCAGTTCCCGCCTGAGGTCATAATCGAGATGTACAACATCTGGAAAAACAATGACGTTGACATTGTTGAGGGCAGAAAAAATTCCCGGGGAAAGGAAAACCCTGTATACAAATTTTTCTCTCTGTGGTTTTACAAGATGATAAACAAGTCAAGCGGACTCGACATGGAAGCGGCTTCCGATTTCAAGCTTCTTGACAGGGCTGTGGTAGATTCACTGAATGCAATGCCTGAACGGCTGACGTTTTTCAGAGCAATGTCAAGCTGGGTAGGCTACAAGACGGAGCGTGTATATTTTGACGTTGCTGACAGAGAGATAGGCGAATCAAAGTGGTCTGTAAAGGGGCTTTTCAAATTCGCCATAAACAGCATAACCTCTTTTACCTCTGCGCCTTTGCAGATAGTGACAGTATGCGGTGTTATAACGTTTATTTTCTCTGTCATACTGGGACTTCATACCCTTATCAAAAAGCTTATCGGTGCGTCGGCGGTAGGATTTTCAACTGTCATAATCCTACAGCTTCTCACATCGAGTATAATAATGTTCAGTCTTGGAATAATAGGCTTTTATCTCTCAAAGATATACGAGGAGATAAAACAGCGACCTAGATACATAATCCGTGATATCATAAGAAAAGACGACGAGGAGAAAAAGAATGGAAAAGACTAAAACATCTCCCCTTTCATTTGTGAAAAAATGGTGTTATGATAAGCGGCTGTACTTTTTGGTGTTCTTTCTGCCTGTGGCAATAATGTTTTCAGCCTATGCGTTTTTCAAGATACACCCTATAGGCGACAGCTCGGTGCTTGTGCTTGATTTGAACGGTCAGTATGTTTACTACTACGAGCAGTTCCGTGACGCTTTCCATGGCAACGGCAGTTTTATCTACAACTGGTCACGAAACCTCAGCGGAGAAATGTTCGGTGTGTTTGCATATTATCTTGCAAGCCCTTTTATGCTGATACTTGTGCTGCTGCCGAGAACGATGATGGCGACCTCTATCCTTATTTTACAGCTTGCAAAGATAGGCACGGCGGCTGTGACGTTCATGTTCTTCTTAAAAAAGATATCAGTGCAGAAACCTAAGACTATCTCACTTATCATATTCCCTACCATGTATGCACTTATGTCATACATGGTGGTACAGCTTATGGACCCTATGTGGCTTGACGGACTTATCTATCTGCCGCTTATATGCTGGGGCGTTCACAGGCTCGTTGATGAGGGCAAGCTTGTGCCTTATATAGTGCCGCTGGCGCTTATGTTCATTGCACATTTCTACATCGGCTATATGGTGGGAATTTTCACGTTTTTCTACTTCTGTTGGTACTGCCTTTCAAGAGAGGGCAGGATATTGCCAAAAAAGTTCTTCTCACGCTGTGTGGCTTTCGGTATCGGCACGCTTGTTGCGCTTATGTGTGCGGCGTTCGTTCTTATAACCGTTTACAATTCTTTGAAGCTTGGCAAGTTTGAGTTCACTGACCCTGATTTCTCACTTGCAACGCAATTTGATTTCCTTACGTTCATAACAAAGCTTTTCCCAATGTCATATGACACTGTTTACCCTGAGGGTATGCCTATGATATACTGCGGAACAGCTGTATTGATACTTGTTCCGCTGTTCTTTATGAACGACAGGATAACAATGAAAGAAAAGACCTCCACAGGTCTGCTCACTTTCCTGCTTGTTATATTAATGTATATAAAGCCTGCTGATATGGCAATGCACGGCTTCCAAGTGCCGAACTGGCTGCCTTACAGATATTCTTTCATATTCTCATTCCTGATGATAGTAATGGCATTCAGGGCGTTTGAAAACCTCGAGGGCGTTACGGCAAAGAATATCGGCGGAATTTTCTTCGGACTTATGGTGTTCCTCTTCTGGTGTGAGCGTGAGAACTACTCTCACTTCCAGCTTTTTGAAACAAAGACAAGTGAAACAGGCGACACCACAAATGTGATACAGGGCATATGGGTATCCATGATAGCTCTGGCGGCATATTTCGCACTTATCTATCTTATCAAGAAATATCCAAAATCAAAGGCTGTTTGTATCGTAATGGTAGGCGTTCTTGCGGTTGAGCTTTTTGCAAACAGCGCTGACACTATCGACAAGATAGACACTGACGTTGCATACAGCAAATACACCTCTTATGAACCTTACATGACGCAGACGAGAAACGCTGTGTCAATGATGAAGGAATATGACCCGTCGCTTTTCTACCGCATGGAGGCAACTTTCCACAGAACCGTGAACGACCCTATCGGAACAGGCTACAAGGGCATTTCACATTCAAGCTCAACGATGAACGCACCTGCCCTTATGATGCTCCACAAACTTGGATATGCTTACGGCGGTCACTACACAAAATATGACGGCACAACTTTCATGACGGACGCTCTGTTTGACATAAAATATCTTATGGACAAAACGGGCAACACCTCTTTTGTAGGCACAAGAGTTAAAGTCCCTGAGGAATACAAGCTCACTACAGAATACACTGAGGGCGACGCAACATATAAATTCTACAACAACCCTAACGCTCTTGGTCTTGGCATGGTATCTTCGCCTAGTATTGAGGACGTGTCACTTTCTGAAGATAATCCTTTTGAAAATCAGAACATGGTATTCAACGCGCTAGCAGGCACAACAAAGGAATATTTCACAAAGATACCTGTTATAAACAGCGAAATGGAGAACGTTTCTACATCTCAGCTCACTGACGGACACACGAAATACTTCCCTACAGACACTTCCATTGCAGAATGTCACATTGACTATGTTGTGAAAATGGATAAGGACTCATATCTTTATATGTATCTTCCAACCAAATATGAGCGTTCCTGCAACGTGTGGATACAGGACGAGGACGATTATATGGACGGCTCTGAGCCTATGGAATATGCAGGTCAGTTCTTTGTGGGCGACAATTATTCTATTATGAATCTTGGCAAATTCTATGAGGGGCAGGAGCTTCGCATACGCATAACGGTGGCAAATGACGATAACGAAGCTTACTGGAAAGACCAGCTTTTCTACACCTTTGATTATGACAGCTTTGCACAGACCTGCGCTGATATGCAGAAAAATGTGCTTGAGGTCACAAGCTTTAAGGACACTTATCTCGAAGGCGCTGTTAATGCTGAAAATGACGGCTCTGTACTGTTCACGACCATACCATACGAAAACGGCTGGACTATCACTGTGAACGGCAAAAAGGTGACGGCTGAAAAATCTCTTGACAGCCTTATAACTATCCCTTTGGAGCAGGGTGAAAACAAGATAACAATGAAGTTCTCACCTGACTATTGGAAGGTATCTCTTATCATAACGGGCTTCGGTGTTGCCCTGTTGGTGCTTATATTCCTGTTTGAATATAAGCGTGGAAAAGTCATGAAAAAGGTGCTTGCAAAAGCTAACTTTACGGCTGAGAGCAGTGAGGAAGCCACAACCCCTGTGATAAATGACACAACTGATACAACGGACGAGCCGCTGAGGATATACCGACCTGACAATGATGATGACGAAAAGCTTCGGCACATAAACGAGATGATGAAAAATATTCTCGGTGAGGACGAGGATAGCGGCAAAAACGATAAATAGCGACGGAAGTTGCGAAAAAAATCTATTGACAAGGCTTTTATAAAATAGTATTATAATAGGGACGGAAATTCTATCCGCCCCTATTTTTTCGGACAGCGGATAAAGACTTCACAAATGAAAGGACTAATCAAAATGGCAAAAAAGATCTACACCAAAAAGCTTACATATGCAGGAATGTCCCTGTGTCTGCTGAGTTTTTTCGCATTCATTCTCTCTACGGCAGGCGCACTGGCTGACCCTGTGGGAAAGCTCGTTTACAACAACGTTTTCACAAACAAGATAGACTTTTTGTTCACCCCCGACATTTTCGCTTATGTGAACACCTATGGTCTTTCATGCGCACTCGCCATATTCAGCCTTGTGGCGTTTTTCACATCTGCAAGAGCAAAGGGCAAGAAAAAGCTTGATGGTGCATTCGCAGGCTTTCTTATCCTTTTCCCGCTTGTTGTGATGATAACAAAGGGCATAATGATATACTATGTTACGGTAAAAGGTCACTTCTCAAACGCTATAACAATGGGCTATGACAATGACAAGTTCAGGGTAGCCCTTTCACTTGCTGATGATGTTCTGCCATTTATTGCGGCTTTCCTGCTTTTTATCGGTGGACTTGTTATTGCAGGCAGACTTATGGGCGAAGATTTCGCCGTTGAGATACCTGTTGCCGCAAAGACGCCTGACAATGCCCCTGCGCCTATCCCAATGACTACACCGCAAGAACAGAGTTTTGCTCAGCCTGATATGTCACAGTTCAGAAAGCCCGACAATGCCGAGCCTGTTATGTCACAGAGCGTAGTTGAGCCTGAGATACCACAACAGACTGAGCCTATAGAACCACCTACAGAAACGGCTGAACAGCCTGTTGAGCAGACCTCACCTGAAAAGTGTCCTCACTGTGGCTCAGAGCTGAAGAGCGGAGCCAAATTTTGCAGCGTTTGCGGAAACAAGGTCTAAAAAGCTACACCAATACACTTCCATAAAAAATACGGCATATGCCACTTTTTCGGTGACATATGCCGTGTTTCATTTTTACTGTTCTGATACGCTGTGGCTTACAAGACCATGCTTTACTCGGTCACGGACCTCCGCTCTCTTTGCGTCGTTAAATCTGTCGAGAGTTCCAACAAGATAGCCTGTTATTCTTCTTATACGCTGAAAAGGCACGTCTGCAAAGTGATAATCAACGTCAACAAAGTCGCCGTCTATTTTTAGGTCGATAGTCTGGATAGTCTTTTCAGGGTAAAGCTTCTGCGCCCTGTCGATATATGAATTTATCTCTGCCTGGGACATCTCCCCGCCTGTTACGTTCACATTTACCATTTTACATTACCTCCATTTTTCTTTGTTGTACATATTGTTGCCACAATAAAAGGATACCACAATATCTTGTACTTGTCAATAGTTAATACCTACAAAGCACATGAGTATATTTTGTAGGGTATGCCTGCATGGTCAGCCTTTCATTTCTTCTCTTATGCCTCGCCAATCGGGACAGAACTTGCCCACCAAAGCCCAGAAATCCTTGCTGTGATCCATAAAGACCAAGTGGCAAAGCTCGTGGAGGCAGACATAATCAATGCACTCTCTGCGGAAAACGATAAGCTTTGAGTTTATGGAAATATGCCTGTTTGAGATACATCTTCCCCAGCTTGCTGTCAGCGGTTTTATTGTGACCTTTTCAGGCACAAGCCCTGTGGAGGCAGACATTTTCTGCATGCTTTTTGTTATCTCCGCCACTGTGAGATCGTTTATGAACTTGGTGGTCTGCTCTTTTACATAGGTCGTGTCGCTGGTCTTGTTCACGGCAATGAGAAGCTTGCCGTCCTCTATCTTGGGAGAAAAATACTTATCAGCTTGAACAAGGGTCAGGGTAAGCTCGTTCCCCAAAAGTCTGAGCCTTTCGCCATCACAGAAATCTTTCGGCAGACCCACCGACGCCTTGTTTTTTTGCTCTTTTATCCAGCCCAGATTGTTATTAATAAAGCTTTCAAGCTGCTGCTTTGAACAACCGTAAGGCACACGCACTGTCAAAGTGCCGTCACGCATACCCATATTAAGGCGACTTCTTTTGGCAACGTCAAGGACAAAGTCTATGCGCTCTCCGTTTTTATCCTCGATAAAAGTATTATATTTCGGCACTTCAAAGCCCCCATATCCAAAAACGCCGCACATTCTTTTGTGCGGCGCTGTATTTTTTACCACTGTACTGCTATAGAGCTGTCTGTTGTAAGATAATCCTTATAAATATATCCTGTGAGTGGACCGTCTATGTTCATGAAATTTATCTTCACATATCCGTTATCCTCATATTCAAGAACGTTTACCTGAACGCCCGGTGACATACAAACGATATTCTCAGCGTCATTATCAGGTGCCACATGAAGATAAGCATACTCTGTGACATACATTACCTCAAGCACATCTGTCTGGCTAGACTCGTCGCTGGACACATCTGTTACCGCACCGCTTTCGTCCACACTGCTGTTATCAGTAACGGACGTATCCGCAGGGGCGGTGCTGTTCACTGGCTCAGCCACAGACTCATTTGTATTTATGGTGGCAGTATTTATACCCTTTGGCACTTCTGAACTATTGCTTGCAAAAAGCCCCTTGGCAAGCAGAAGTATCACGCACAGCACAAATATGCCCACAACTATTATTGCGACAACGCTCGCCGTATTTCCCGAAGCCTTGCGGGAAACGTTATTCTTGTTATTATCCATATATTGCACGGCACAAGCCGTCACATTTCGCCTCCTTTTGCAGGAACACACCTGCACACCTGCAAACAAAGCACAGGTACATAAACATATTATAATATTTTTTATCATCAATGTCAATGACAGTTTAATTACAATATTGTCACATTTCACTCTTTAAGCCCTATTCTTGAGATATTTGCCATATTTGCACCGATATTTTGACATTATAGCCAAATAGGCGTTTACTAATTTGATTAAAATACATATTAACAGAATCAACAAAATGTGATATAATGAGTTTTAAGGGCGTGCCTTGGGAGGCGTTGCCCTTATAGTATAAAAGCAAGGGGGGCAGGAAGTTGCATAAAAAAATTATCTGCGGTGCATTGTCTGCTGCAATGTTCCTGACCCTTTTTTCAGCCTGCGGTCGATCTGAAGAGAGCGTGGTCAATACTAAAAACTCTTCGTTTATGGAACAAGAGGAAGTCGTTGACAGCCCTGCAAAGATATTTTTCTCGGCATGGAACGGCAGTGAGATAACCGCTGACACGGCTAAAGAGCATGGTATGATTTTCATGGACTCTTCAGAAGAAAGCGATATGCGCTGGGCTGAGTTCTGCGAGTGCGTAAAAAGCGGCACTGAGGCTGAGATAACAGTATGCACAAGCACGCAGGTGATACATGCTGAAAGCTCTTTGGAGGGGGACAGCGGTGTTCTTACCATAGAATCTGAGGACTTTTCTGAGGGCAGCATGAAGCTTTTCTCAAAAAATCTTTCTGCCGACAGCCTTTACAGCGTTTGTGAAAACGGATTGACGGTATATTACGCAGGAAGCAACAAGCTTTATCAGACAGAGAATGTAACAAGTGAGCTTACAGACGTTCCTTTTGAGCAAAAGATATACAAGTGCAGCAGTGAAGCCAACATGACATTCCCCTATCAAAAAATGTTTTCAAATTATGATGATTTCAATGAATATTATTTGAAATACAATGGTGAGCTGCAAATTCAGGAAATGAAAAAGGATATGGAAGCTTTTGAAAACGAAGGCGGCTTCAACAACCATGTTATTTTTCTAAAAGGAGAGCTTTCGGGATATGAGCATATCGACTACAAAGCAGTAAGGGCGGTCAAGGACAAGGATTCCCTTTTCATATATGTGGCTAAAGAGATACCTGAGAACAAGGCAGGGGCGACTTCAAAACGGCAGATAACTGTTACAGTGCCGTCAGAGTATCTTGACGAGATAAGCCCCAAAAACATAAAATGGATAGTTTTCACACAAGAGTGACAAAAGGCGGACAAGGTGTCTGCCTTTTTTTTATTCTGAAAGTTGACAGATAAAAGCATTAGTATTATAATAAGGTCAACACCTCATAAGGAGATATTTATATGAAGCTTTTTTACCCTGAGATATTTGATGAATTTGTCTGCACAGGCTCGCAGTGTTCTGACAACTGCTGTATGACCGATTGGGATATCGAGATAGACGAGGACACCTACGGCTTTTACAAAAAGCTTGACAATGATATAGGCAGGAAGTTTGTGAACTCAGTTACAGAAGACGAGGGCGTGAAATATCTTGTCCACTGTGACGGAAAATGCCCTATGCTCAACGAAAAGGGGCTTTGCTCTGTTCAGCTTGCTTACGGTGAGGAAAACATCTCAGACATATGCCGTGAACACCCGAGGTTTTACGAGTGGTTTGGAGATTACAAGGAGGCAGGCGTGGGACTTGCCTGCGAAGAAGCTGTGAGAATGTATCTTTCTGATGATGAGCCTGTAAGGTTTTTTACCAAAGAGATAGATGAAGAGCCTGACGACCTTGAGTTCGATCCCCAGCTTCTTGAAACCATGCTTTTTGCACGGACGGCTTTCATTGACCTGCTTCAAAACAGGGAATATTCTCTCCATGACAGGCTTGTGAACGTTCTTTCAGCGTCAGCGGAGATACAATATGCTCTTGACGAAGAGGATACAGAGGAGATAAAAGCCATTGCCCAGAAGCTTTCCCACCCTGAGATAATTGCAGAGCGTGTGGAGAGCTTGAAAAAGGCTTTTCCTGAAAAGCCTTTGGAAAATGCCGAAAATATGCTTTTATATCTTGAACGTCTTGACTTTATAGGCGACATTCTCCCACAGCAGATAAAGGACGCAAGCCGCTTTGTGAAAAAGCTTTCCGCACCCTTAAAGGCTCAGACGAGCGGCGAGTACGAAAAGCTTGCGGTGTATTTTGTATACAGATATTTTCTTAAAGCTGTGAGAGATTTCGACCTGCTGTCAAAAATAAAGGCTATGATAGTGTTCGTTTTTGCCGCAGAGGTCATAAACCTCAGTCGTGAGCAGGACGCTCCCGCACGCTTTGAAACCGTCAAGGAGCTTTGCAAGGAGATAGAATACTCAGGTGACAACATGGATAGGATATATGACGACAGCTATCTTTCCGATATTTTCTCCGATATTTCTATGCTTGCACTTCTTGAATGGACGCTTTAGAGAAGAAGGTAACCAAGCGCCAGAAGAAGCTTTATGTCTGCGCCCTGCTTGTATAATATGTAAATAAGCAGACCGATAAGGGCTTTTTCCTCGTCTATCTTTATATCGCCTAAATTCCCCCCAAGCAGACCGCTCAAAAGCGAACTGCTCTGAGGGGCTTTTTGTGGGCTATGAACATTCTGAGTGCGAGGGGTTTCCTCTGCTTTAGGTGATGCAGGCTCGCTATCAGGGCTTACGCCCACAATGCTTCGTGAACGCCTTTGCATTTCTCTCACACGGCGAATGGCTTCCTCCTGCATGGTGGTGAAATTATTGTCATCAGAATAAGCCAAGCAGATCACCTCCCAGAAGTCCGCTTTCTTTCAGTGCGGGATACACCGCAAAAAGCTTGAATATTTTTATGAGCCTGTCTATTTTCGCCTGATTTTCTTCTTTCAGCAGAGGTCGCAGAGCAAGAAGAAGCTGGATATTTTTATCGGGCTTTGAAGCCGACTGCATAATGCTTTGTATCTTCATAAGCTTTGCAATATCAAGCCCCCCTGTCTGTGTCGCTTGCGCAGGCTTGCTTTCCTCAGGAGGAGAAACGCCGCCTAGGCTTTGGAGAAGCTGAGAAAAGTCCATGTTCCGGGGGCTTTGTGGAGCTTCGCTCTGACCGCCCTGTTCTCCCTGTCCGCCGTTATCCGCCGTGAGCATATCCGCAAGCTCCTTTATCTGTTTCATGCTTTCCTCGTCATTAAGCACATTCTGTATTTTGTTCATCAGATCGTCCAATTATTTCACCGCCTGTTCAAGCTTTTGCCCTGTAAAATACTATTTTCCCTGAAGCTTTTTGAATATCGCCCTTGCCTGTGGTGAGGACAATATTTTCTCGGCAGTTTTCGGATCTGACAAAGCCTTTTGAAGCATCATAGCCTCGTTTTGTGGCATACCCTGAAGCGCCCTGTCATAAACTCCGCTTTCAAGCTGACCTTTCAGCACATCAGGAGTAGTGCCTAGCTTTCTTGAAGCCACTGCAAGAAGCGCCTGCATGGCTTTTGGATCCATAGAATTGAAGCTGTTTTTTGCGCTCATAAAAAATTCTCCTTTTTTCTATAGTATTTATAAATATTTATGTTATAATATTGCTTGTTATAACTGGTAAAGGGGTGTAACTATGAGAATAATCGTTTTTTCGGATACTCATGGAAATTATTCTGCAATGCACAAAATATTCAAGAGAAACGGCGACGCCGACCTGTTTATTTTTCTTGGTGACGGCGAACGTGACCTTGACAGCCTGAGAGTTCAGTATCTTGACAAAAAGATAGTAAACGTATCAGGAAACTGCGACTTTGCCTCGCTCACTCCCGAAAATGACATATACATGACCGATGACGGTATAAAGATATTTTTCACACATGGCCACAAGTGGGGTGTGAAATACTCTACCGACAGACTTTTTTACAAAGCCAAGGAAATAGGCGCACAGATAGCACTTTTCGGACACACACACTGTCGCTACTATGCCTATGAGGAGGGTATCCACATTTTAAACCCCGGCAGTGCAGGTCAGCCGAGAGACGGCAAGCCTGCAAGCTATGCCTATATTGACATTACAAAGGACGGTGGCATATTCTGTAGTCACGTTGACCTATAATATGCTCAGAGCTTAGATCTTGTTAAACAAAAAGCGGACGAACACTTTTCATGTTCGCCCGCATTTTTATGCTAAAAATTATTCTGATATCTCTTTTCTTACCCTTTCAAGCTCATCAAGGAACATCTGATCCGCATGGCTAAGGCGGTAATTGCTCTGATAGATAAGAACGTCCTTATTGGTCTTTTTGAAGCTATGACAAACTCTCTGCACAAGGCCATAACGCTTCAATATCTCCTTTGGCAGAGGACTTACCCACATAAAAGAGTCTGGACAAGCCGAGAGGATATCGAACTGACTTCCTCTCTCATAGACGTAAATATGCCTGCTGTGATTATTAAGCTCAGCGTTTTTCTTCTGATAAGTCGCTGAGATATTCGGCACGATATTATCCCCGTGCAATACCTCTATGTATTTATCAAGGACAGTTTCGTTTATCTCTTTTTCTTTAGCAAGCTGACTGTTTTCGCTTGTGATAAGTACATAATCGAACTCCCACACGTTATGATATTTCAGATTTTTCTCTTCTATCATAGACATGAAAAAGCTCTCATACGCCACAGGATAACGGATTATACCCATGTTATATTCGCATTCCACCACTGCGTTTATGGCTTCCATGGAGTTTGTTTCCCTTATTTTTGCGTCAAGCTCCACATTCGTGCCTAACTTGTTCACAAAGCAAGTGAAAGCATGGGTTATATAGCTTGCCCTTGGCAAAAGCAGAGAGAAGTTCACAGCGTTTTCACCATTATCCTTATAAAGGCTCTCCATTTTATCCATTTGCACAAGTATAGCCTTGGCATACTGCAGGAACTGTTTGCCCTTTTCTGTGGCAACAACACCCTTTGCACTTCTTTTAAAAATCGGTATGCCAACTTCTCTTTCCATTTCCTTTATGGCTTTTGAAAGGTTAGGCTGACCCATATAAAGTGCTGAAGCTGCTTTTGTGATAGACCCAAGTCTTTCGACCTCTACCATATATCTGAGATGAGTTAAATTCATAGTTTCCCCTTCTTTGTTATCGGTATATAAAATTTTAAGGCTGTCATATAATATTATATATGCTTTCTGTCAATTTCATTATAAAGCTTTGTTAAAAACTTGTCAACCACAAGGAGCGTTTTTTAACATTTATTTAACATAAAGCAAAGTCATTTACCTCTTGACAATGCCTTTATACTCTGTTATAATCTTATATGTTTAAGGCTTACTTCTGCCGCCGGGTAGAAGTTTTGCGTCGGACCTGCTGTCGTTAGGCTTTAAAAGACAGCGGTGTTCGGCGTTTTTTTGTGGGATAAACGGAGGGTAAAAATGAAGAAAAATTCACATCTTAGGGACTTTGCCAGATACGCTTCTCTGAACGTTCTTGGAATGATAGGTGTATCGTGCTATATCCTTGCGGACACGTTCTTTGTCGCAAAGGGCATGGGTGCAGACGGCGTAACTGCACTGAATATCGCCATTCCAATATACAGCCTTATCCACGGCACCGGACTTATGATCGGCATGGGCGGAGCGACAAAGTTTGCAATATACAAAAGTCAGGGACGTGACGAAGCAGGAAGCAGAGTTTTCACCTGTGCACTGCTTATGGCTCTGGTGCTTGGAGCGATATACTTTTTGGGCGGAGCGTTTTTCTCAATGCCACTTGCAAAGCTTCTTGGTGCAAAGGGCAGCGTTGTGGGCATGACTAATACCTACCTAAAAGTGCTTATGATGTTCGGACCGTTCTTTGTGCTTAACGACACTTTCAACTGCTTTATAAGAAATGACGGAAACCCAAAGCTTTCAATGGCGGCAATGCTTACGGGAAGCTTTTCAAACATAATACTTGACTATGTGTTCATTTTCCCGCTGGATATGGGCATTTTCGGAGCTATCCTTGCAACAGGGCTTTCGCCTGTCATAAGCCTTTGCATACTGAGCATATACAAATTCCGCAAAAAGAACAGCTTCCATATCGTCAGGGCAAGGCACGAAGGGAGAACTTTTGGCGGCATATTATCCATAGGCGTGCAGTCGCTTATAACTGAGCTTTCATCAGGCATCGTAGTGCTTGCGTTCAATATAATAATACTTGGTCTTGCAGGCAACACAGGAGTTGCAGCTTATGCAGTGATAGCGAATACTTCCATTGTGGCTGTATCCATATTCACCGGTATCGCACAAGGCGGTCAGCCGCTTATCAGTGCTGCTCACGGCATTGGCAACAAAGACCGTCTTAGAGCAGTGCTGAGATATTCTGTTATATCACAGCTTGTGATTGCGCTTATGGTTTACCTTGCTATTGCATTTTTCACAACGCCTATCGCCGCTATATTCAACAGCGAGCATATCGACTCTCTTCAGCGCATGGCAGAGGACGGCATGAAAATATACTTCACCGGATTGTTTTTCTCAGGCTTCAATATAATAATATCTGCATTTTTTGCGGCTTCTGAAAAAATCATACCAGCCCAGACCATCACCATATTAAGGGGCTTTGCTCTTATCGTGCCAATGGCTTTCATTATGTCCAAGGCAGCAGGATTAACTGGCGTATGGCTTGCTTATCCTGTCACGGAATTTATCGTAGCGGCAATATCCATAATATTCTATATAAGAAACAGACACAAGACATAAAACAAAAGGCAAAGCATCAGGCTTTGCCTTTTTATTTTTGCGTATTTGTGCATAAAGCTTGAAAAACGGTGATTTTTGTGATATTATAAAGGGTAGTGATAAATTTTGCGGAGGTCAACTGACAAATGATAAACACAAGCGGCAACACGCTGATAATAGATATAAGGGACGAGCTTTCTTTTGAGTATGGTCACATTGACGGAGCAGTGAACATCCCTGCCGAAAAGCTTGATAAAAGCGACCTGCCAAAGGACAAAAAGCTTCTTATCTGCTGTAAAAGCGGACTTATAAGCGACACTGAGGCCGAAAAGCTTCGAGAGCTTGGCTATGACGCTGAAAACCTGGAGGGTGGCTACTATGGCTGGCTGAGAGAAAAGCTTTCCAAAGAAGTCGTAGAGGATATCTCACAGGACGCTGAGCGGAGCATACAAAAGAAATTCCGCAAGGAGATATGGAACAGATTCACACAATCTGTGAACGAATATGAGCTTATAAAGCCTAATGACAGGATAGCGGTGTGCATATCGGGCGGCAAGGATTCAATGCTCATGGCGAAGCTCATACAAATGCTTCACCGCCACAGCAAGTTCCCTTTCGAGGTAAAATATCTTGTTATGGATCCGGGCTACAGCCCTGCAAACCGTGAGATAATCGAGCGCAACGCAAAGCGGCTTGGAATACCCATAACAGTGTTTGAGTCTGATATTTTCGACTCTGTATACAATGTGGAGAAAAATCCATGCTATCTGTGCGCACGAATGAGAAGAGGTCATTTATACAGCAAAGCACAGGAACTTGGCTGTAACAAGATCGCACTTGGACATCACTATGATGATGTTATCGAAACTATACTAATGTCAATGCTTTACGGCGGACAGATACAGACAATGATGCCAAAACTCAACAGCACGAATTTTGAGGGTATGCAGCTTATAAGACCTCTCTATATGGTAAGAGAGGACGACATAAAAAGGTGGCGTGACTATAACGGGCTGCGTTTCATACAGTGTGCCTGCAAGTTCACCGACACCTGCACCACCTGCGCACCTGACAGCAGGACAGTATCAAAGCGTATGGAGATAAAACAGCTTATCGCAAAGCTAAAGCTTGTTAATCCGCAGGTGGAATACAACATTTTCAAGAGTGTGGAGAATGTTATGCTCAATCAGGTCATTGCATACAAAGATGACGAGGGCAGACACAGCTTTTTGGAGAGATTTAAAGAGGAATAAAAAATCATCGCCGCAGGCGATACCTTAATTCCTCATTCCTCACTCCTCATTCCTCACTTATCTATAAGGTGGCATAATAATGATCTTTCTATTTCTTCTGCCCTTTTATCTGGGCGTATCATCATACATGATGTTCCGATTTTTCTACTGGATGAAGCACTGCAACCACAGATTTAACTGGCTGCGTTTCAAAGTGCCTTTTGCAGTGGTCTATCTTTTCATGGCGCTTTCGCCTGTTATAGCTTTTCTGCTTCCAAAATCCGCCGTTGCTATCGTCATAAGGCGACTTTCTACATACTGGATAGGCATTATGCTCTACTCACTCTTGTATGTGGTGCTTTTTGACCTGCTAAGACTTATCGCAAAGCACACGAAGCTCAAAAACACGCTGCTTTTTTCCCGTGGAAGCGTTATTTCCATAGGTTCGGTGGTTGTGGCTTGTGCGGTGGCGACCTGTCTTTACGGCATTTTCAATGCACGAAACATCAAGGTAAATGAATACAGCGTAACTGTCAACAAGTCATGCGGCAGTGACAAGCATTTAAAGGCTGTGCTTGTGGCTGACCTGCACATGGGTTACGCTATCGGTGTGGATCACATCACCAACATGGTTGAGAAAATAAACCAGCAGGACGCTGACATTGTTATAATAGCAGGAGATATTTTTGACAACAGCTATGACGGCATGGACGATCCCGAAGGTATAAAGGCACAGCTCAGGTCCATAAAGAGCAAATATGGTGTTTATGCTGTCTACGGCAACCACGATATAGATGAAAAAATTCTCATGGGCTTCACATTCGATTGGGGTGGCAAGCAGCTTCATAGTGAAAAAATGACAAACTTTATGAAAGAGTGTAACATAAAGCTTATCAATGATGAGTCTGTTTTGATAAACGATGAATTTTATCTTGTGGGCAGGCGTGACACTGACAAGCCCGGTACTGAGGACGGCACTCGTGCAGAGATATCAGAGCTTACGAAAGATCTTGACAAGACCAAGCCGATATTCGTGCTTTCCCACGAGCCTGACGAGCTTCAAAAGACCGCTGACGCAGGTGCGGACATAGATTTCTCAGGTCACACACATGACGGG
This sequence comes from Ruminococcus sp. CAG:57, assembly GCF_000435935.1. NCBI lineage: Bacteria > Bacillati > Bacillota > Clostridia > Eubacteriales > Oscillospiraceae > Ruminococcus > Ruminococcus sp. CAG:57. Next base: position 39,758 of record NZ_FR890678.1, read on the forward strand.
CAGCTTTTCCCAGGCAATCTGACAATAGGTCTTTTCTGGGAAAACCCATGTGGCATGATAAAGAAAGATAATATGTACTCCATTGTCACCTCTGGTGTTGGTGTATACGGCACTTTCATGAGGGTAGGAACTGACGCTGAGATATGCTCTGTAGATATTGATTTTGCAGGTTAAGTTATATAGTAAAAGGTCTGTCACTTGATTTTGGTGACAGACCTTTTTTATGCTAAACAATATCTTTTTCAAAAACGGCTTTGATATTCATATCACCATTCACCTTAGCCTTTATCTCCGATTGGGTATTATCGCCATTTACGCCCTCCCAATGGTCAAAATGCCAGCCTGATTTTGCTTGTGCGTTCAATTTTATCTCACAGCCGTCAAAATATGTGCCGCTATAATCACTTTCTATTTCAACGCCCCCTATCAAAACGCTTCCCTGCTCGTTATCCGCTGATATCTTCACTGTTCTGCGCTCATAATAGTCAAACTCTCTTTCAAGATAGCCAAGCACTTTATCATATCTTCCCTCAATAAAATTCTGCCAACGTATTATCATAGGGTCTGTAGCTTTCGCAAGGTTTGCCCATGTTGGAAAACGGTCGAAATAATTATCAAGCTCGCCGTAATAGATATTCTTATAATATTCGAGATACTCCCCGAACCGCTCCGCAGTAAAGTTCACGCTTCCAAGCTGACACATTGCCGAGGTGAGCTTCAAATCAAATTCCTCGTTATCTATAAGGCTGCAAAGTATTCCGCCAAACTTTGTATAGCTTTGGCTTCTAAGATACGAGAACATATTTGTTTCCAGATCCTTCTCGTTATAATGCGAGCATGACGATTCCGTGTCGAAAAGCACAAAGCGCCATCTGCCATCTGCATAGCTATTGCCCTGCTCTATGGTTCTTGTGCGCCAGCAAGCATAGTTGTTCTGCGGCCAATCGTCATTGAAGATATACATTTCCGTGGCGGCATACTCCACAAGGTTATCCATATCTATCATTGCGCAGGCTTTGCGATAATTCTCCTCAATGGACATATCGTTTTCTGTGATAAACTTATACATATCATTGAAAAGCTTTTCGTCCTCAGCCTCACCCTCGCTCAGCTTATCATTTTTATACATGACAACGTTGCTTTTTGCAACATTATATCTATCCGCAAAATATCTGTCGCTGTAATCCGACTGCAAGGTATAAAGTCCCCAGTATTCACCGTCTATAAACACCACGCAGGCTGTTCCCTGCTGAGTTTCAACACCTCTGCCTGACACCATATTTTGTATCATCATGTCCTTGAACTTTGAGTAATTGGCGTCATTTCCGCCGTTTCTAAGCACAAAGGTCTTGCAGGAGGTGATAGCCTCGCCGTTTACATCTGTAAAGCTATCCCAGAAAGCTGTATCAAAAGAGCTTTTGCCGTAATCGTTTCGAGCATAAAGCCTGAACGACTTTTGATAATCCGCCCTAGACCAGCCACCTTGTATCCTTATGCCGCAATCCTGAGAAATAAGGCTGTTGCCCTCACTGTCGAAATACTCAACATAACATTCCTTTTCCCACTCTCTGCCACGCTGATTGTAGTTTGCAGGGATAGAGCCGTTCCAAGGGTGGTCGGGATTTTCTTCGTCATATTCTTTGTATACGTCCCCAAGACAGTAAATGCCCGTTTTTTCGTTGAAAAGCCCATCAGGATCGGTGGTAATGGATACTATAGGCAGATCGTTATGATCTGCACTTGAAACGTCCACAAAATAAGTGGCAGTAACAGTTTTTCCGCACTTTCCGCTTGTACCCTCTGCGCAGGCTCTTATGACAGTGCCTTTATCAACTGCACTTTTGGCAGGCAGTTTTATGCTGTCACGATAGTCAAGCTGTATCTTCATAGGGTCATAAGCCGAAAGGACATTTTCATCATCTGACCTGTCGTCAATTCTCAGGGCATTTTCATAGACCTTTCTTGTGTCTGACGTGGCAGGGTCGGTGCCGTCGGTGGTATAATACACCGTCTGACTCTCTCCTGCGGTTATCTCAAGGTCAAAAGCCTTTTCATAGCTACCTGCCGCCTGAGAAAACACAGGTGTATCTCCGATAGTTTTCTCTGCATTCGCCGCAAGAGGTGTAGGCTCTGAAACGTACATTTCACCCTTGACATTTTTAGAATAGCTCACGCCCTTGTTAAGCTTAGGCATTTTTATGCTCTCACACTGGAACGAGTCATATTTCAATATTATCTCCGCTTCGCTGACCTTGCCTATGCTGAAATCAGCGTGAGGAAAATCAGCATTTTCAAAGCCTGCTGACGAGCAGTATACTATTATATAGTCATGGGCTTTAATGACATATCCGCCCAAAGGCTGATCTCCACCGCCATTTTTTGAAAGTGAAAATCCCGTAAGTGAAATATCTTTATTTGTAGGATTATATATCTCTATCCAATCGCTTGGTTCTCCGTTTTTGTCCTGCATAGCTGTTTTCTTAGATGTTTCGCTGTTTGAGGGGCATATCTCGCTTATATATATTTTCGGCGGTCTTATTATCACCGCAGCGAGCATTACCACCGCTGCCACCGCCGCAAGACAAAGCCCTATCACGAAAGCCCTTTTTAGTCCCAATACAAAACCTCCTGCTCTGCAATACTACAGATATCATTATAGCCTTTTTTCACATTTCTGTCAACCAACTGCAAAACATACAAAATCCATGGGGATTTTCTCTGTGGCTTTTACTATTTCTACAATCCTTTTAACTTTTACTTGACAAACTTTTACGGCTGTGCTTTAATAGAGTAGTAGGGTAAAATCCCCGTAAATACGAAAGGAATGGTACATATATGAAGTTAAGAAAAGTTCTGGCACTTGCCGCTGCAGCGGTAATGGCTGTGGCTGCTCTTGCGTCATGCGGCGTTAAGGAGGACTCCTCCAACGATTCAAAGGCAGGCGGCTCATCAGAAAAGCACTATAAGATAGGCATTGTTCAGATAATGGAGCATACATCTCTCAACACTATCAGAGATGCTGTTATTGACAGACTTGCAGAGCTTGGCTATGTTGACGGCAAAAACTGCACTATCGACGCTCAGCAGGCTAATAACGAGTCAACAACTGTTCAGCAAATACTCGACCAGTTCAAGGCTGACGGTGACGATATCATCATCGCTATCACAACACCATGCGCACAGCTCGCAGCTCCATACTCTGAGGAGATACCTGTAGTATTCTCCGCAGTAACAGACCCTATCGGTGCAGGTCTTTGTGACTCGCTTGAAAGCACAGGGGCAAACATCACAGGCACATCTGACAAGCTCGCTATCACAAAGATACTTGACTTTGCGCTTGAAATGAAGCCTGAAATAAAAACTCTCGGTTATCTTTACAACACAGGCGAGGACAACTCAGTTTCTACCCTTAAAGAAGTAAAGGCTTACTGTGAGGAAAAGGGTATCACTGTTATCGAAGGCGCTGCTTCAAACACATCCGAGGTGCAGGAAGCTGCTCAGAACCTTGCCGCAAAGTGCGACGCTGTATTCTCACCTAACGACAACACTATCGCAGGCGCTATGGGTACAGTTACAGAAGTTATGAACAAGGCGAAGGTTCCAATGTTCGTTGGCGCTGACTCAATGGTAATGGACGGCGGTCTTGGCACTGTTGGTATCGAGTATTCCGACCTTGGAAAGGAAACTGCAAACATGGCAGCTCAGATACTCAGCGGTGAAAAGAAGGCTTCCGAGATACCAATAAAGGTATTCAACGAAGACCTCAGCACTTATATCAACAAGACAACTGCTGACACGATCGGTATCACTATTCCTGACGATATTGCAAACGGAGAAAAGACAGTTTACTTTAATTAAACTATTGCAAAATCAAATCAAACATAGTATAATAGTAGGGAGCGGGACTTTCGCTCCCTGCTATTTTTTATTGAAAGGAAAATTATATGAAACTGAATAAGAAAACAGTTATCTCGCTTATACCGAAAGCTGTGCTTTTGATCTTACTTCTTGTGATAATAAACACTCAGCTCACGGAAAGCGTTGTTACGGGAACATTTGAAAAGGGTCTTGTTTTTTCTATCCTTGCACTTGGAATATTCATCTCATTCAGGATACTTGATATCCCTGACCTATCAGTAGACGGAACTTTCACCCTTGGCGTTGCAGTATCAGTTATGCAAGCTTTCAACGGCGACCCTATCAAGGGCATACTGCTGTCAATAGTTGCAGGAGCTATCGCAGGAAGCGTGACGGGAATACTTATCACAAAACTCAACGTTCAGCCTATACTTGCAGGAATAATCACAATGACGGCTCTTTACTCCATAAACCTGAAAATCATGGACAGACCTAATATTTCACTCTATAAGAAAGATACTATATTTACAATGGCACAGAAATATTTCGGCGACTATTACAAGCTTGCGGCGGCAGGTATCGTGCTTGTTATTGCGGCTGTTCTGCTTTTCTGGTTTCTTAAAACTCAGGCAGGAATGTCACTTAGAGCCACAGGCGACAATGAATACATGGTAAGGGCTTCTTCAATAAACTCAGACAGAATGAAGATAATGGGCTTTGCCATTGCAAACGCTTTGGTATCCCTTTCAGGCGCAATGTACGCTCAGTATTCCTCGGCAGGCGACTCAAACAGCGGTACAGGTATGCTGGTGGTAGGTCTTGCTTCTATCATTATTGGTGAGATATTCTTCAGCAAGCACTCGATCCTCTGCGGAATACTTGCGGCGATATTCGGTGCGATAGCATACAGATTTGTTCTTGCTTTTGCAATGAATCTCGGTATGGACAGCAACTACACAAAGCTTTTCTCAGCCTGCATAGTTGCCCTTGCTATCTCTCTGCCTGCTATCAAGAAGTATATCACAAAGGCATACAAGCGTGTATGCAGTGACAAATAGGAGGTTTAAAATGCTTAAGCTTGAAAATATAAACATAACCTTCAACAAGAACACTGCCAACGAGCGTAAGGCACTCCAGCACATAGACCTTGATGTGGCTGACGGAGATTTCGTTACTGTAATAGGTTCAAATGGTGCAGGAAAATCCACACTTATGAACGTTATCAGTGGCAGCTACGAGGCTGACACCGGCAAGATATTCCTTGACGGAAAGAACATCACTCACCTAAAGGAGCACCAACGCGCAAGAACTATAGGCAGGCTTTTCCAAGACCCGCTGAGAGGAACTGCGCCAAACATGACCATAGAGGAAAATCTCGGCCTTGCCTACAGCCGTGGAAAGCGTCGTTCGCTGACTATCGGTATCAGGAAAAAGGACGTTTCAGTGTTCAGAGAAAGACTCAAGGAGCTTGACTTAGGTCTTGAGGACAGAATGAAAATGCCTGTGGGCTTGCTCTCAGGCGGACAGCGACAGGCGCTCACATTGCTTATGGCGACTATCGTTACACCAAAGCTTCTGCTTCTTGACGAACACACTGCGGCACTTGACCCTAAGACCGCAGAAAAGGTCATGAGGATAACCGAAAAAATAGTAAAAGAAAACGCACTGACTACTCTTATGATAACACACAACATTTCAAATGCCATTGAATACGGCAACAAGACTATCGTAATGAGCCAAGGCAAACTGCTTCTTACTATCGAGGGCGAGCAGAGAGCAAACATGACGGTGGAAAAGCTTATGAAGCTTTATTCCGACACCGCCGAGGACGAACTTTCAGACAAGATGATACTTCAAGAATAATCAGACATACAAAAAGCTGCGGAGTTTTCCCTCCGCAGCTTTTACTTTTGTTCTTTCACATAAGACTAAACATATGTTATATCTATTCCTGCGATCTTTGCTCTGCCCTTTATGATAAGGATCTTTTCTTTTTCATCATAAGCTCCGTTAGGCTGGTCTATTCCGCCAAGAACGCAGTCGGCTTCCACCTTTATGCCCCAGTTCTTCGGGATATAAAGCTCCACTCCGCCGCAAAGCACATCAACATTCAGCTCGACTTCGTTTCCTGCCATATCGGCAGAATCAAAGTACACCTCCATACCGCTGTAACGGCAGCTTATGTCAACTCTTTTCAATACCTTTGAGGTTATATATTTTGTGCAGCCTGAAAATTTTGCGTCGATACGCACATATTCCCCGTTGTCTGAGGATTTATCCCATGCAGGATTATCGGTAGTGTGGGTGGTCCACTTGCTTTGTGTAAACCTGTAGCGGTAAGGGAAAATAAATGAAAATCCCACGCTGAGAAGCAGTGCCGCACCCAAAACAGGCCATGGGGTGAACTTCTCGATACCGAGAGTTTCGTCAAAGAGTATCGCCATGATAGCCATAGGGAAGAATATTCCCCAGAAGTTAAGGTGTCTGACGCTCGTTACGATAACAGGAACGAGGAGCAGTGAGATCACAACGCTCCACACGCTTACACTTCCAAGCAGACCTGTGCGGTCAAGGATAAGCGCAACGCCTGCAAGGATAAAGAACAAGCCCCATATAAGATTTTTGTTTTTCATAGAAATCTCCTTTCTCCAAGTCTGAGCTTCAAAAGCTTGTAATAGCTTCGTGAGGCGTAAAGCTGTTTGTGAGTGCCTGCAAAGCTTATAAGGCTTGCAGAGGTTATGTTTCGCTCAACGGAATAGATGTGCTTTACATTCACGATTGCTGATTTTGACACCCGCACGAACTTTCGTGGAAGTATCTCTTCAAGCTCGAAAAGTTTCATTTTCACTTGAAAAACGTCGTCAGAGGTATGAGCGTTAAGATTATGTTCCCCTGTTTCAAAAAACAGTATGGAATCAAGGGGAGGATAGAACTGAACTGCGTCTTTGAAAAAAGCTATCTCAGGCTCGCTCTCAGCGGACTCAGCCGCCCTTTTCATTTTAAGCACACGTTCATCGGGCTGGGCGCACCTTATGACTATCTCGTCTTCAGACATATTCTCGTCTATCTCTATCCTGACCTTCACGCTTTCACCCCCGTTTTATCTGACAGCCTTATTATAATCTATTTTTCTTTTCATGTAAACCTCTTTTGGCTGACAGGTGCAGATTTCTATGCAAGAGGTAAATTTTATGGTCCAAAGGGGTGCTGACCATGCAGCACCCCCTTGATTTAGTTTTTTACCAGTAGCTTGCCTCGCTGCCCGTGCCGTTTTGCATATATTTGTATATGAGTTCAAAAAGCTCGCTGTTGTCAACATTGTTTTGTTCCATATAATCCACAACGCCCTGAGCGGTAAGACCGCTTGCATAGTCGCTGTTTCTAAGCAACATTGCAAACTCTGCCGCAGAGCAAGCCTTTGCAAAATTCTGTGACACAGCCTCTGTATAGTCAGAACACATAACAGACTTGTCTATAAGCTTGCTTTCGCTCGCCTCCGGGTCTTTATACCTCACTGAAACTGTGAGCATTTCTCCGCTGAGCTCGTTGGTTTCAGCCTTGCTCTCGTTATCCTGATATTTCAGCGACTTTTCATTGCCGTTATTTGGCACTATCTCATACAAAACCGTGACCTGCTGACCCGAGCCGATATCGCCTGCGTCCTTTGTATCGTCTTCAAAGTCTTCGTCATTGAGAATTCTGTTTTCATAGCCCACCAGCCTGTATGCTGAAACATTTTCGGGATTAAACTCTATCTGCACCTTTGCGTCCTTTGCGACAGTGAAAAGAGTTCCGCTCATTTCTGTTACAAGCACTCTTTTTGCTTCGTCAACGCTGTCGATATAAGCATAGTTTCCGTTGCCGTTATCAGCAAGGGCTTCAAGCCTGTTATCCTTATAGTTTCCTGAGCCGAAGCCAAGCACTGAGAGATATACCCCTGAGTCACGCTTTTGTGATATAAGGTCGGTAAGCTCTTCTTCACTTGACAGACCAACGTTCAGATCGCCGTCAGTTGCAAGGATAACTCTGTTGTTGCCGTCCTCTATGAAATACTCCTCTGCAAGCTTGTAAGCTGTGGTAATTCCTGCCGCACCTGCTGTCGAGCCGCCTGCTGACAGGCTGTTAAGTGCTGAAACTATCTCCTCGCTGTTGTCGCCACTTTCGCCCTCAAGAACAACGCTGTCGCTGCCTGCATAAGTGACGATAGAAACTCTGTCATCAGCCCCAAGGTTTTCAGCAAGCATTGAGAAAGCCTGCTGAACAAGAGGAAGCTTATCCTCGTCCTCCATTGAGCCGCTCACGTCTATGAGGAAAACAAGGTTTGTAGGAACGTCCTTGACCTTTGCTTCCCTTGCCTGAAGCCCCACCAGCATAAGCTTTGCTTCACTGTTCCAAGGACAATCAGAAAGCTCGGTATTTATAGACACCGCGCCCTCCGTAGGCTTTTCATAGTCATACTTGAAATAGTTTATGAACTCCTCTGTTCTAACAGCGTCAGGGTCGACCTCCCAGCCATCATTTATCATTCTTCTCACGTTTGTGTAGGAAGCCGTGTCAACGTCTGTGGAAAAGGTGGAAAGCGGTTCGTCTGAAACGAGCTTATAGCCGTTTTCCGTCAGGTGGTTATATTCCTCGGTATTGTAACCCCCTCCTATATTCGCCGTGCCGTCAGTATCTCCGGCTGTAACATTGCTGTATCTGTAGTTTCCCGTAGTTGTTCTTTCATTGTTATAGCTGCCGCTCTTTCTGCTCTCCGAGCCGTCATAACCGCTTCCGCATGAAGCAAGCATTGTCGCCGTCATCATAAGCGACAGAGTCATGGTCAAGTTTCTTTTTATGCTGTTTGAAGTTGTCTTTTTCATAGCTGTCATCTCCCGTAAAATAGCGTGGGCGATATGCCCTTGCGTTGTTAGCTACATAGTCCTCCACTTAGCAAGCAGGTCTTGCAGATCGTTTTTCGAGGAATATCTCATTCGGTCATAGAAATAATCGTTCTTGCTTTTCTGCGAGTCTTTAAGAATACCCGAGTCATCGTCAAGACTTTTCCAGCCGTTTTGAAAAACGATATCCCCGTCAAGAGAAATTTCTATCTGAGGTGCATTTTCAAAGGCCATAGAATAAGTGCCGTTTTCTTTCCTCAGTGGTATGAAATATTCTCTGTTTTCCTGCATGATATAAGGGGTAGAGCTTTCAATGGTGATATTTGTTTTGCTTTCTTCTCCTGTTTTTGATACAAGGCTGTTTATTCTCAGGGTGTAATGTGCGCTGTCGCTGTCGAGCCTTGCTGAAAGCACTGTCACATCTGCAAAGAAGTCTGTATCTTCCAGAACGCTGTCCTCTGTGAAATAATCATCGCCCTTTGGAATGTAGCTGTCCTCATAAGCCTTTGTGTCTGTGTGGCTGAAACTGAGCTGTTCGTATGTCTTTTCTTCTCTGTTTTCAAGCCTAGCCTTGTCAGCCGTTTCTACGCTATGCTTTGAAACACTGTCCGACTCTGAGCGGATATCGGCGTAAAGGCTTACGCCGCCGATAATAAGCACGAGCGAGGCTGCTGCCGCTGCAAATTTTCTGTAATTTCTGCGGCTTACTTTTATCTGTGTCTGATCTTTGTCCGTTTTGTTTTCAAGCTGTCCCTCTATCCTGTCCCAAAGCTTTTCCATGTCAGGGGCAGTATCAGAAATATGCTTTTTGTAAAGAAATTTTATGTTCTTAGCCATAGATACTGTCCTCCTTTATGGTCTTTTTTAGTTTGAAAACAGCCTGACGGTATTTCCATGTGACAGTACCCAGCGGCTTCCCCACTGCCCGACTTATCTCACGAAATGTCATATCCATTCCAAGCCTCATGTTCAGGATATCCCTTTCGCCCTCTGAAAGCAGCTTCAAAGCCTCCTCGAAGGTGAGCTTTCCGATCACATCGTCGTCTACCCGCATACTGTCCTGCTGTTCTTTGTGCCCTACTTCATCATCGTCAAGGGTCGGCGTTTCGTGCCGCCTTTTTCTGATAAAGTCAAGAGCGAGATTTTTCGCCATTACAGTCAGATATCGCTTATGCCCCGTTCCCTTTCGGTACTGACCTGCGGTGTCCCATAGCTTTAGGAAAAAATCTGATGTGAGGTCCTCAGCGTCCTGAGGACTTTTCACAATGTCAAGCATGATGTTATATATCACCTTGCCGTAGCATTGATAGATCTCCCTAAGCCCGTTTTTGTCATTTTTCAGGATCAGCTCCACCCTGAAATCGAACTCAGTGTCGGTCAAGTCTTTCACACCCCTCGATAACTTATATACGATTCTGCATGGGAGATTTTATGGCAAAATAGTATACAAATTTTACTTTTATTTTTTGTGTATTAACAACAAACTTATGTACAAACACGATTGTGCCGATAAGATATTTTAGCACATTAAAGCATATCTGTCAAATAAAAGAACACACCCCCGTCCATATGAACGAGGATGTGTTCTTCGTGTGAAGATCTATGAGAAATCATTTGGAGAGGTCAATATTTCTTACAGCGTCCCTTACCTTAAGAACAAAGGTCGGAGAAACTGAAAGCTCGTCAATGCCCATTCTCAGGAAGGTTTCTGTGAGAGTAGTGTCAGCCGCAAGCTCGCCGCATATACCTATCCATGCGCCGTTCTTGTGGGCATTCTCTGCAGACATTTCAATAAGTCTAAGTATAGCCTCATGGTGAGTGTCGCAGAACTGCTCTATATCAGGGTTCTGTCTGTCGCAAGCAAGGGTATACTGAGTGAGGTCATTAGTGCCAACGCTGAAAAAGTCCACAAGCTTTGCAAGCTTATCGCTTATGATAGCCGCCGCAGGGGTCTCTATCATGATGCCAAGCTCAACGCTGTCAGAAACTGTTATACCCTGTTCTTTAAGCTCAGCCTTGACTTCACCACACATAGCAAGGGCTTTTTCTACCTCTGAAACGCTTGTTATCATAGGGAACATTATGCCCAGATTGCCGTATACGGAAGCTCTGAAAAGCGCTCTGAGCTGAGTTTTGAATATCTCAGGTCTTGTAAGACAAATTCTTATTGCTCTGTATCCCAAAGCTGGGTTTTCCTCTTTTTTCAGACCGAAATAATCCACCTGCTTGTCAGCACCGATATCGAGCGTTCTTATGATGACCTTTTTCCCTGCCATGCTCTCAAGAACACGCTTATAAGCATGAAACTGCTGTTCCTCTGTAGGGAAATCTGAGTTTTCAAGATAGAGAAACTCGCTTCTGAAAAGACCTATTCCTCCTGCGTCATTGAGAAGCACAGCACCGATGTTGTCAACGCTTCCGATATTTGCATAAATGTTTATCTTTTTACCGTCCTTTGTGACATTCTCCTTGCCTTTGAGGGTCTGCAAAAGACGCTTTTTCTCCTCGTCTGCTTTCTGCTTTGCGGTAAGCTCAGCGGTGGTCTTTTCATCAGGGTCAACGAAAATCTCCCCTGTAAAACCGTCAACAATAGCAAAGTCGCCGTCCTTTATTTCTGACAGGAATTTGCTTCCTACGCCTATTACCGCAGGTATGTTCATATTTCTTGCAAGGATAGCTGTATGTGAATTTGATGAGCCATGTGCAGTAACGAAGGCAAGCACCTTGTCTTTATCAAGAGATATAGTTTCGCTTGGTGCAAGATCATCAGCACAAACTATCATCTTGTCGTCACCTGCTGAGCCGTCGCTGACATTGCCCGTGAGGTTTGCGATGATCCTGTTGGAAATATCCTTTACATCTGCGGCTCTTGCCTGCATATAAGGATCGTCCATTGATGCGAACATCTCCGCAAAGTTGTCTGCCGTCACTGCCACTGCATATTCTGCGTTGACCTTCTGGCTGTCGATGATATTCTCTATGGACTCGTTATAATCATCATCTTCAAGCATCATCATGTGTATCTCAAAGATCTGAGCATTTGTTTCGCCCACCTCCCTGAGAGCCTTGTCATAAATGCTCTGGAGCTGTTCTGTGGCTGCCTGCTTAGCTTTGGCAACTCGTTTCTTTTCCCCCTCGCTGTCTTCTGTGTGAATACGTTTTATAGCGGTATCCTGCTTTTTGAATACTGAGATCTTACCCATTGCTACCGCACCGTAAACGCCTTTTCCTGTATACTTAGTCATAAATATTCGCCCCTTTTCTCATAGATCTTATTATTTTTCACGCTTTTTCCAGCCGATGGGACGCCCCTGCGAACACGCCGCAGAAACGTCCCGTCGGCTGGACGGCTTTTACCGCCCAGCTGACAGATAATAATTAAAGTGTTTCCTCAAAAAATGCCTTGAGTGCTTCGGAAGCCTTGTCCTCGTCTGCACCCTCGCAGGTAACAGTAACAGTATCGCCCTGCTTAACGCCAAGACCCATAAGAGCCATAAGCTTTGTGATGTTCACGCTCTTTCCGCCCTTTTCGATAGTGCAAACGCTCTCGAACTCCTTTGCTTTCTTTGCAAGAAGTCCAGCCGGTCTTGCGTGGATACCAACTTCGTCTGTGATAGTGTAGCTAAATGTTTTCATGATGAATACCTCCAAATAATTATTTTATCTTCAAGATCATATCTCCTGCCGAAACGCTGTTTTGTGCAACAGGTTCAACAGACGCATAATCGTCCGTGTTGCCTATTATCAAAGGCGTTGTCACCTTATAGCCTGCGGCTTTTATCTTATCCATATCAAAACTTATGAGCAGGTCGCCTTTCTTGACCTCCTGACCGTCACTGACATGGGCCTCAAAATACTGTCCGCCAAGCTTTACAGTGTCGATACCGATATGGAGAAGTATCTCCACTCCATCGTCCGATACCATATTTACGGCATGCTTTGTGTCAAAAACGCTGTCTATCTTTCCGTCGCATGGAGCATAAAGCTTGCCCTCTGACGGCTCAACGGCTGCGCCCTCGCCGAGTATCTTTTGTGAGAACACCTCGTCCTCAACGTCCTCAAGCTTAACGGCAGTGCCGTTCATGTGGGAGTAAAGCGTTATTGTCTTGCCGTTAGTTTCTGTGTTTTCTGCACCCTCGGTCTGCGGTTTTTCTTCTATTTTATCAGAAGCTTTCTCAGTGCCGGTAATGCTGTCAGGGTCATCGCTGTATGGCGAGTCGATAAAATCCTCAAGATCTGATTTTATAACTGAGACCTTTGGTCCGTAAATGACCTGAATGCCGTTGCCCTTGTGGATAACGCCTGAAGCACCGCTGGCCTTGAGCATATCGTCCATGACCTTTGAGGCGTCATTTACTGTAACTCTAAGTCTTGTTGCACAGCAGTCAACATCTGAAAGGTTATCTTTACCCCCAAGACCTTTGAGTATCATTGCGCTTACAACGTCTGAAGCCCTCTTGTCTGTGCTCTTTACCTTTGCCGCCTTAGCCTCGTTCACGTCGCTTCTGCGATAAAGCTTAGGTTCAACGTCATCAGGCTCTCTGCCAGGTGTTTTAAGATTCATCTTTGTTATCATAAAGTAGAACACAAAGTAGTAAACAACTGCATAGATAAGCCCCACAACAACTATCCATATCCAGTGGGTCTTTGCGTTGCCCTGCAAAATTCCGAAGAGGGTCATGTCTATAAGACCGCCTGAGAACGTCATTCCAACGCCAACGTTAAGAATGTGCATAAGCATATAGGAAAGTCCTGCCAATACACAATGAACAGCGTACATAAGAGGTGCAACGAACAGGAATGTGAACTCCAAAGGCTCTGTTATACCTGTAATCATTGAAGTAAGAGCCGCTGACAGAAGCAAGCTTCCTACTACCTTTTTCTTTTCAGGACGAGCAGTTTTGTACATTGCAAATGCTGCAGCAGGAAGACCAAATATCATGAACGGGAATTTTCCTGCCATAAATCTTGTTGCCGATACTGAGAAAACTTCTGTTGACTTTGAAGCAAGCTCTGCAAAGAAGATGTTCTGTGCGCCTGCTACCATGTTGCCGTCTATCATCATCGAGCCGCCAAGCTCTGTCTGCCAGAAAGGCATATAGAAAACGTGATGAAGTCCGAACGGGATAAGAGCACGTTCAAGTATTCCATATATCCAAGTGCCTGCATAACCTGAGTTGAGTACAAGCACGCCAAGCTTTGAGATACCAAGCTGTACTACAGGCCACAGATAGAACATTATGATACCAACAATAAGGTATGTGACAGTTGAAACGATAGGAACAAATCTTGTTCCGCCGAAGAATGAGAGCACCTGCGGAAGTTCTGTTTTATAGAACTTGTTGTGCAGTGCCGCAACGCCAAGTCCTACAAGGATACCGCCGAAAACGCCCATTTGCAGCGTGGTAATACCAAGCACTGTCGTTGTGGAATTTTCTGCCATTGCCTCAACGCCGCCCTTTGCGGTGATAAGTGCGCTGATAGTGGTGTTCATTACGATATAGGCGATAGCACCCGAAAGGGCTGCGACTTCTTTTTCCTTCTTTGCCATTCCGATAGCAACGCCCATTGCAAACAGAAGCGCAAGGTTATCGAAAACGGCGCTTCCCGTTTTGCTCATTATGTCAAGTATAGTGTAAAGCACACCGCCCTCATAGATGAATTTGCCAAGATGATAGGTTTCGATAGTTGTGGCGTTGGTGAAAGAACTGCCTATTCCAAGAAGCAGACCCGCCACCGGCAGCAGTGCGATAGGGAGCATGAAAGAGCGTCCCACACGCTGCAATACGCTGAAAATTTTATCCTTCATAATAATAATATCCTCCAAAAAAATTATATCTCAGGCGAATTATCATTATGGTACCGTTAATGATAATACCGCAGCGAATACATTATATATAAGCTGTGGCAACAATGCCTATCCGCTTATTTTCTTCAGATGAATCGAAAGAGTTATCATTTCATCTTCCGATATAGTTTTAGCATAATTCTTCAAAATATGATCCTGCATATGCTTTGCGCATTTATACTGCTTTTTGAATTTCTTTTTTATGATATCAGCGAACTCCTCGTCCCTGCTGAGAACATTAGGAAGCTCCTGAGATTTGAAGAGTCTTTTCGCAAGATATTTTAAATGCACAAGAAATCTTTCATATGCCACCGAGTTCTTGTTTATCTTCCCTGCCAGACAAGCGTCCGCTATCTCAGCACAGCTGTTCACCATTTTAGTGATATCCTGTATCTGTTCCATTTTTGTGCCGAGCCTTGCGTTTATGATGTGCATTGCGATAAAGCCCGCTTCATCACCCCTTAGCTCAACGCCCAAACGCTGATATATCTCCGCCACGCAATATCTTCCAAGAGCAAGCTCCTTCGGGAAGCAGTCGCTTATGGCGTCCATAAGAGGATTATCAAATTCAAGTCCCTGCTTTTTTCTTTCAATGGCAAATGAGATGTGGTCTGAAAGTGTTATTATGAGCGACTCGTTTAGCTGTCCGTCGATATGTGAAGAAATATAGTCCACAAGATCTGCCGTAAGCTTTATATGCTCATATGGTATCTCGGTCAGGCACTCGATAAGTCTTTTTCTAAGCTCTGAGTCTGTGACAAGATACATTTTCTGAATCTTATCCTTATCAGGCTCGTCGCCGTATTTTTTTCCAAAGCCTATTCCCTTGCCTGAGATTATCTGCTCTTTTCCTTTATCGTCTATGACGCTTACGGTGTTATTATTTATCACCTTGATTATTTTCATTAAAAATCCCCCCTATAAAATAAAAAAACCAACCTTAATACGAACTCACACAATATGTTCGTACAAAGTTGGTCATGCCCAGTCTATAAATGAAAGGTAACACTCCAATAAAAGATGTTATGTATCAATTTCACTATAATTATATTAACACACCTGCATTTATTTGTCAACAGCATACATAAAATTTGTTTTCTGAATCTGTTTTTTTAACAAATAAACTCATTTTGTTTTGTATAAAACCTACAATTATCAGCCTGAAAAGCACAAAAAGCCGTGGAAACACTGCTGTCCCCACGGCTTTCGGTATGTTAAGAGAGTATCTGTATAGCTTTATTACTTTGTCATAAGCTCGCAAACAAGGTTTGCAAACTCAACAGGGTTGTCGATAGACATACCCTCGATAAGCAAAGCTTGATCGTAAAGAAGCTTTGTATAGTCTTTCAGCTTGTCCTTATCGTTAGCATAGAGGTCTTTCAGCTTCTCAAAGATAGGGTGATTTGGATTTATCTCCAGTGCCTTTTCAGCCTTTACCTTATTGCCGTCATTCTGAGGCATAGCGTTGAGGACCTTCTCCATTTCGATAGTTATGCTGCCGTCTGATGAAAGACAAACAGGGTGAGTTTTAAGCTTCTTTGAAAGACGAACTGTCTTTACCTTGTCAGCGATAGCTTCCTGCATGAAAGTGAACATATCCTTGTTCTCTTCGTCAAGCTTTTTAGCCTCTTCCTTTTCTTCCTCTGTGTCAAGGTCGAGATCAGCGTCGCTTATGGACTTGAAAGGCTTGCCGTCATAGTTTATCATCACCTTGATAGCGAACTCGTCAACGTCCTGTGTAAAGTAAAGAACTTCATAGCCCTTATCCTTGATCTTTTCAAGCTGAGGGAGCATTTCGATCCTTTCCTTTGTTTCGCCGCAGGCATAGTAGATCTCTTTCTGATCTTCTTTCATTCTTGAAACATACTCTTTGAGTGTAACGTTCTTGCCGTCAAATGAGGACGGGAACATAAGGAGATCTTTCAGAGTTTCGTTTGCAGCGCCGTATGACTGATAAATGCCAAACTTGAACTGAAGCCCGAATACGCTGTAGAACTTCTCATACTTCTCACGATCGTTTTTCAGAAGCTTTGCAAGCTCGTTCTTTATGGACTTTTCAAGGTTCTTTGCGATTATCTTGAGCTGTCTGTCCTGCTGTAAAAGCTCACGGGAGATGTTCAGTGAGAGATCCTCAGAGTCAACAACACCCTTTACAAAGCTGAACCAGTCAGGAAGCAGGTCTGCACACTTTTCCATTATCATTACACCGCTTGAATAAAGCTGGAGTCCCTTTTCATAGTCCTTTGAGTAATAGTCAAAAGGCGCACGGGCAGGTATATAAAGCAGTGCGTCATATGTGGCAACGCCCTCGTTCTTTGAATGGATATGTGCAACAGGTGGCTCATAGTCGCCGAACTTCTCCATATAGAAGTTGTTGTAATCCTCGTCCTTTAGCTCGCTCTTGTTCTTCTTCCAGATAGGGGTCATGCTGTTAAGGGTTTCGATAGCCTTGTGTACCTCAGGCTCTTTACCCTCCTCATTATAATGAGTATGCTCGACTTCCATTCTGATAGGGAATCTGATGTAGTCAGAATATTTCTTTACAAGTGACTGTATCTGATACTGATCAAGATATGTTGAATACTTCTCGTCATCAGTATCGTCCTTGAGTTTAAGTGTGATAGTTGTGCCGACGCCGTCAGGCTTGTCACACTCTTCTATTGTGTAGCCCTCAACACCGTCAGATGTCCACTTGTAAGCCTGATCGCTGCCAAAAGCCTTTGTTACAACGGTAACTTCCTTTGCTACCATAAAAGTAGAATAGAAGCCTACACCGAACTGACCGATGATATCAACATCATCCCCAAGGTCATTGTCTTTCTTGAAAGCGAACGAGCCTGAGTTTGCGATAGTACCAAGGTTGTTTTCAAGATCCTCCTCGGTCATACCGATGCCGTTATCAGAAACTGTAAGCGTTCTGTTTTCCTTGTCGATAGCGATATTGATAGCGAAGTCGCTCTTTTTTATTCCCACAGAAGTGTCTGTCAGGGACTTGAAATACAGCTTATCAATAGCGTCGCTTGCATTTGAGATTATCTCTCTGAGAAAAATCTCCTTATGAGTGTAGATCGAATTGATCATCATATCAAGCAGTCTTTTGGATTCTGCCTTAAATTCTTTTGTCTGCATAAAACCTCGACCTTTCCTTATTTTTTTACTTTTCAGTATTGTTAGCAATATAATTAGCACTCTATCTATTTGAGTGCTAATTATATTATACAACAAGGTTGATAAAATGCAATAGTTATCACAAAATTTCTCTTATTTATTTACAAATCCATAACATTTTATCACATACCTGACAAAATACCATTTGCAAAAGCACCATGTTGTGTGTTATAATATATAGATAAGACCGAACAAGGGAGGAATATTATTTGACTACCAAAAAGTCTGTTTCTCTGCTGACCCCTGAAAAACAGCAGGAAAAGAAACTTCTTACTATAGATTGCGTGAAAATTTCACTTCTGCTCATTTTATACAACCTGCTGAACAGGATATTCGCAGTGTTATTCTTTTACGTTGCATACACTTACCACTCAGGAAAATTCACTCTTAGCTACTCGGCAGTTCTCAGCTATCTGAAAAAGCAGACCGCTTTTATAAGCTCAACTACTTTTTCCATGACGGCAAATTTG
Source organism: Ruminococcus sp. CAG:57 (assembly GCF_000435935.1). Lineage (NCBI taxonomy): Bacteria > Bacillati > Bacillota > Clostridia > Eubacteriales > Oscillospiraceae > Ruminococcus > Ruminococcus sp. CAG:57. The sequence goes on from NZ_FR890678.1 coordinate 57,982, forward strand.
TTTATCACTCTTATGAGCGTGCTTGTTTTTGGGATAGTTTTTGCTATACTTTTCCGAAAACGAGAATCAAGCTTCATAAAGCCGAAAAAAGACACGGCAGTAAAAGGGTTAAAATGGTTTTCAGCCTGCTTTGTGATAAACATTCTGCTGTCACAGCTCATATCTATCCTCACGGGTATACTTGGTCAAAACGGAGTGACAGTTCCCACAAGCGATTTTTCCATTCATCAGCCCTCTGCCCTTGCAGTAATAGTGCAGTTCTCATACGTTGTGATAATAGCCCCTATCGTGGAGGAATTTATCTACCGTGGAGCGATCCTCACGGCTCTAAGCCCATACGGAAGGGGTGCGGCGGTGCTTTTCTCGGCACTTGCATTCGGACTTATGCACGGAAATATCCCTCAGGCGGCTTCGGCATTCGGCACAGGACTTGTTTACGCTATTATCGCCGCAAAGTGCGGCTCGATACTGCCAACAGTTATAATACACTGTCTAAACAATCTGCTTGCAAACTTCTCGTCCATATCTGATGCAATAGGGCTTGAACACTATGAAACCTTCATGAGCGTTGCTGAGATAGTCATAGGTCTGGTAGGCTTTATGGTTCTTTTCACAAGCCTTAAAAAGCTTATCATTGATGACAGCGAAAACGTGCTTACACCGAAAGAATGTCGCAGATATGTCTTTACAAACCCTGCCACTATAGTATATATGCTCTGCCTTATCATACCGATAATAAAGAGTCTTGTCCAAGCAAACAGCTAAAAATCACAAACAAAAAAAACGGGTGACTGCCAATAACAAATTGACAGCCACCCGATATTTTTTTATCCAAAAAGCCTATTAATAAGCCTTGCCCCAAAGCACCATATGTTTCGCAGGCTTTCCACAGCATACGCAGGTATCTGCTATCTCTTCCTGCTCGAACGGGATACATCTTGAACCTACTCCTGTGAGTTCCTTTACCTTATCCTCGCAAGCTTCATCGCCGCACCACATTGCCTTAACAAAGCCGTCGCCCTTTTCCTCAAGAGCCTTTGTTATCTCGTCAAGTGTCTTGCAAACATAGGTACGTCTTTCTCTGTTTTCAAGTGCCTTCGCATAAAGACCATCATGAACAGCCTGAAGTCTTTCATTTACTGTTTCAACAAGCTCACCAAGCTTGCAGAATACCTTTTCTCTGTTGTGTCTTGTAACAAGCACACACTGATCGTTCTCAATATCCTTTGGACCAATTTCAAGTCTTACAGGAACGCCCTTCATCTCATACTGTGCAAACTTCCAGCCAGGTGACTGCTCTGAATCGTCGAGCTTAACTCTTATGCCTGCATTTTTAAGTGTGTTGTAAAGCTCGTTAGCCTTGTCAAGAACGCCCTCTTTGTGCTGTGCTATAGGTACGATAACTACCTGAACAGGTGCAACAGCAGGTGGCAGAACAAGTCCGTTATCGTCGCCGTGTGTCATTATAACTGCACCGATAAGCCTTGTCGTAACGCCCCATGATGTCTGGAATGGGTGTGCAAGCTTATTATCTCTTCCAGTATAAGTGATATCGAAAGCCTTTGCAAAGCCATCGCCAAAGTAATGCGAAGTGCCTGCCTGCAAAGCCTTGCCGTCGTGCATAAGAGCCTCAATAGCGTACGTTGCTTCTGCACCTGCGAACTTGTCGCTCTCTGTCTTTCTGCCCTTTACGACCGGCATAGCAAGCTGCTTCTCGCAGAAATCAGCGTATACGTTGAGCATTCTCTCTGTCTCCTCGATAGCCTCCTCAGGTGTCTCGTGGATAGTATGACCCTCCTGCCACAGGAACTCTCTTGAACGAAGAAATGGTCTTGTTGTTTTTTCCCAACGTACAACAGATACCCACTGATTGTAAAGCTTAGGAAGATCTCTGTAGGAATGAACTATATTAGCATAATGCTCGCAGAAAAGCGTTTCAGACGTCGGTCTTACGCAAAGTCTGTCTTCAAGCTTTTCACTTCCGCCGTATGTTACCCAAGCTACCTCAGGAGCAAAGCCCTCAACGTGGTCTTTCTCCTTCTGAAGCAGGCTCTCAGGGATAAACATAGGCATGCAAACATTTTCATGACCAAGCTCCTTGAACTTTGTGTCAAGTATATGTTGGATATTCTCCCATATTGCGTAGCCGTAAGGTCTTATTACCATACAGCCCTTTACGCTTGTGTATGAAACAAGCTCAGCCTTCATACATATATCAGTATACCACTTTGCGAAATCCTCGTCCATGGAGGTTATCGCGTCAACCATTTTCTTATCCTTAGCCATTTATAAAACCTCTTTCTTATATCATTCAGGCATTGTCGTCCTTTTCGCTGCTGTTCGCAGGAGGAGCGGCACTGCCGTTTTTCTTTTTCTTCTTGAAATTAAAGGCGTAAATATCCTCATTATATATTTTATAGTTTGGATCCCAGTCATCAAGGTGGGACTTATCAAATATGCCCTGTACTTTATAGTTCTCAGGATCATTCCCTGTATCCTCACCGTCCACCCTTTCGGGATCGTCCTTTTCGGCAAGCTCAGGGTGACGTTTTTCAATAAATCGTGCTATTTTGGGAGTGATAAGGCAGGCAATGACGATAAAGGTCATTATTACGACACAGCCTGCTGCCAGCTTCAACAGCAATAGCAGTAATTCTTTATTCAGACAAGTCACCTCTTTTCGCAAATATAAAGTTATTATAGCACAATTATTATCCAAATTCAAGAGGTGAAATATGAATTTACCGCCATTTCTGACCTTTAGCACGAAAAAAAGGCGGAACAAAGTCCGCCTTAAAGCATTTTCTTTCGTTTGAAAAAGATTATACACACTATCACTACTATTACACTAAGGGCTATAACACCCGGATACCCCTCTTTAAGTTCGGGCATATTCTGAAAGTTCATGCCATACCAGCCTGTGATAAGGGTCAGAGGGAAAAATATAGTGGATATGACCGTAAGAAACTCCATATTCTTGTTCTGCTGAGCATTGACATGGGACTGATAAGCGTCTCGCACCTGCGTTGCATATTCAAGAAGATGTACAGTTCTGCCCATGAGCCTGTCGGCACGGTCTGAGATAGTGCCGAAATATTTTTTCTGCTTTTTCTCAAAGAAGCCGTTCTCGTCCTCTTCAAGCTCTCTGCCCAGATCCATTATTTCATCATAGTAGCTTCTCAAAATAAGAAGCTCTTTTCTGATAGGCGTTATGGTTTCAAGAAAATCGTCCGTCTTGCCATCGTTTACGTTTTCCTCAAGCTCCATAAGCTTTTGCTCATGTTCCGCAAGAAGCTCGGTGTCACGGAGCATAAATTCGCTGAAAAAATTGTAGATAAAATGCTCCCTGCTCTCTCCCTGATTATGCCTGCTTCTCTGTATGCGTTGGACTAACCTGAGCGAGAACTCCTCATCGTCTATTATCACCATGTTTTTGTTGTCAATAAAAAACTGTATCCTGTGTCGGCTTCCCTTTATGTCAAGAAGCTTGGGGATAGAAAGCGTGCCTGCCAGACAGAAAGGCTGTGATTCTATCTTACAGAACACAACGTCACGCAGGGATATCACGCCCTCGTAGGTTATGTTCGCCGTTCTGAGGGTTTCCTCTGCGTGAGCAGAGTCGGTAATAAACACAGCTGAGCAAGTTTGTTCGCTTAGCTGTGCCGGTGTTATTTCTTCAAGTGAACCCTTCAGGGCAAATATGGTCATTTATCCTCGACCTCCGCCTTTGAAGCTCTTTCATAGGCAAGGTCATAGAAAAGTTCCTGAGAATTGAGCGGCTCTTTGCCGTCTGAAACAAGGGTATATTCCCCGTCAGAGTCAAGCTCTCTTGCTTGACAATTATCTGCAAGCATTTTGTCGAACATCATGCTTATCTGAGACTTGATATCCTCGTCAAGAATAGGTGTAGCGACCTCAACACGTCTGAGGGTATTTCTTGTCATAAAGTCTGCGGAAGCAATATATATCTTTCTTTCCTCGCCCTTGCCAAACATATAGATACGGGAATGTTCAAGAAAACGTCCTACAATGCTTATTATCCTGATGTTGTCGGTTTCGCCCTCAACGCCTGGGATAAGACAGCATATGCCTCTTACCACAAGGTCTATCTTAACGCCTGCTCTTGAAGCTTCGATAAATCTGTCGATTATCTTCTTATCAGTGAGAGAATTTATCTTCACGCCTATATAGCCCTCTCCCCCTGATTGTGCTATGGCTATCTGCTCGTCTATCATATCAAGCACCTTGTTTTGCAGACAATTCGGTGCAACAAGAAGCTTGTCAACGCTCTTTACAGTATCGTCAGAAGCAAGAGCATTGAACACGTCTATAGCGTCCTTTGCGATGTCCTTATCGCAGGTCATAACAGACAGGTCGGTATAAAGTCTTGAAGTTTTCTCGTTGTAGTTTCCAGTGCCTATCTGAGTATAATACTCGGTCTTTGTGCCTGAACGCTTTGTGATAAGGCAAAGCTTTGAATGTACCTTATAGCCCTCCAGACCATAGATAACAGTACAGCCAGCCTTTTCGAGTCGGCGTGACCACTCGATATTATTTTCCTCATCAAATCTCGCCTTAAGCTCCACCAATACAAGAACGTCCTTGCCGTTCTCTGCGGCTTCACAAAGGGCTTCGACCACCTCACTGTGCTTTGCCACACGATACAATGTCATTTTTATAGACACCACATTTTTATCGTCAGCCGCCTCACGGAGCATATTGATAAAAGGCTTTATGCTATCAAAAGGATAAGAAAGCAGTCTGTCTTTCTTTTTTATCTGCGGCAGTATAGGCTTGTTATCGTCAAAGGCAGTAAACCTCTGCGGAACTCTCTTTTTATAGAAAAGCTCGGTTTTCTGTCTGAGTATATCCTGTATCTGGAACAGGAATGACAGATCAAGAGGAGTGCTGTTTCTGAAAACAGATTTTTTATTCACTTCAAGCTGTTTGCAGAGCAGGTCAACGATATTGTTATCAAGCTGTCTTGAAAGCTCCAGTCTGACAGGTGCAAGACGCTTTCTTTTCTTGATAAGGTCAGCCATGAACTCACGGTAATCAAGATCTTCGTCGTAAAGTGCATCAGCGTCGATATCAGCATTTCTTGTAACTCTTATAAGCGACTTTGACTTGACGGTGTAGCCCTTGAAAATTTTAGGTACATAGTGGAGGATAAGCTCCTCAGAGAGCATATACTTGCCTGTTGAACCGACCTTTATAAGTCTTGGAAAGACCTCACTTCCGCAGGAGATAACACCCAGCTTCTCCTTGGAATTTTTGCTTTCAAGGACAACTGCGGCATAGATATCCTTATTTTTAAGGAAAGGGAAAGGCTGTCTTTTTCCCACCACCATAGGCGACAGGAGCGGAGCTATCTGATTGAGAAAATACTGCTCCAACTGAGAATTTTCCTCCGCTGTAAGCTTGGAAAAATCAACAAGAGCAACGCCCTGCTCGGCTATTTTCTTCATAAGGTCAGCGTATATCTTATTTTTACGCTCGTTAAGCTCGCCCACTCTAGCGATAACGGCTTTGAGCTGTTCCTTAGCGGTCATATTTGTTTTATTTTCCCTGCTGTCTGGATCGACCTCCATCTGGTCAGTAAGCGAGCCTACACGGACCATAAAGAACTCGTCCAGATTGCTCTGATAGATAGAAGCAAAAGAAAGTCTTTCACAGAGTGGCACGCACTCACGCTCAGCTTCCTCAAGGACTCTTTCATTAAATTTCAGCCATGACAGCTCTCTATTCATAAACACATTTTTCATTGTGCCATACTCCTTTTATTATGATATCAAAACATCTATACTGATTTAATATATTATATCACAAAACGGCAAACTGTTAAAGAGTTTTAAGCAAAATTCATGTAAAATATTCTTATTTTACACTTCCTATATTGTAGCTGCACACAAAAATTATGCAAAATGACGCATTTGCTTTTTTAGTGAAAGCATAATACTGTGCAAAAAGGCAAAAATCAAAAAAGTCCAAACTTTTTGCGCAAAAAAGGTTGACAACGGGGCATAAATAGTGTATAATAATCAAGTCGCTATGAGAAACGCATATGGCGGTATAGCTCAGTTGGCTAGAGCACTTGGTTCATACCCAGGGTGTCACCGGTTCAAATCCAGTTACCGCTACCACATTTCTCATAGCGAAAAATCGGCCCGTTGGTCAAGAGGTTAAGACGCCGCCCTTTCACGGCGGAATCATGGGTTCAATTCCCGTACGGGTCACCAAATCATATGCTCGGAAACAGCGTAAATGCGTTGTTTCTGAGTTTTTATTTTTCCCTAAAATCCACTCAACCACTTATCTGCCACTTATTTTGAAAATAACCGCTTTCGACTACCTCTTGGCTGTGTTCTATGTACCCCGCAAGGCTTGTGCCCTGCGGTTATTTTTATGCCCCGAAAACTTGTCCGAACTGTTCTTCTTCCTGCTCGTCCTCATCTTCGTAGGTGCCCTCTGTGCTGTCCTCGGAGTGCTTTTCTTCTTTCGCTTTAACCTCGTTCGTGAAGCTTAGAGCGTTGCTTATCGCATCGCAGTTGCGTGCTCTCGCCTCTTGGAACATATGGGAATATAAATTTAAGGTCGTTCCAACAACGCTATGTCCCATATCTGCGGACACCGCTACAACGTCCACACCCTCAAAAATCAATAGCGAGGCATGGAGGTGACGTAGAGAGTGAATATTTCGAAACGGTATTCCGATGCGCTCGCAGTAGCCCTGAAGCCACTCAAAGGGAGTCTGCGGATTCATAGGTGCGCCGTTCCATTTGGTGAACAGCCTGTCGTGGTCCTCCCATTTTGTACCGAGCTGTTTCGCTTCCTTGTCCTGCTCTGTCTTGAACTGCTTTAGCAGATTCATTATAGACGGTGGAAACTTTGACACACGCTTGGACTTTCGCGTCTTGGTGGTGTCGGTGTATATGCCCTTTTCCTTTGTATACTGAGATGTTCTGCGGACATGGATCAGGCTGTTCTCAAAGTCGATATCTTTCCATTCCAATCCCAGCATTTCGCTGCGCCTGAAGCCGCTGTATATCGAAAGCAGAAGGTACACCTGGTATTTCATAGGCTCGTCCCTTAAATGTTCGTAGAGTGTTTTTACCTCGTCCAGCGTATATATCTGCTTTTCCTCTTGCTCGGATTTTGGAACAACCACCCGTCTGCAAGGGTTGTCAGTCAGCATTCCCATACGGATAGCGTAGCTGAACACATCGCTGATAAGGCTGAGATGATGCACCGCTGTTTTGCGTGACAGCGGCTTTCCGTTGTTCATGTTCTTGCCGTTGATAAGCAAGTCAGTCACAAATTTCTGAATATCTCGACTCGTTATTTTGTCAAGTCTTTTATGACCAAGTGCTGGGTATATGCGTTTGGTGAGTTGTTTCATTCTCGAATATGATGTGGAACGCAGATTGACCTTTGCATATTCTTCAAACCACTGTTCGGCAAATGTCTCAAACTTGACTGCCGCAGTTATCTGTCCTCGCTTGCAGTCCTCCTCGAAAAGTATTGCTTGACGCTGCACCTCCTTTTCGATCTGCCGAGGTGTCATACCAGGCTCAGGTTTGTAGCTCTTGTACTGGTTGCGCTGCTTACCGTCTACGCCGTAGCCGCATGATACCTTTATTTCGTAAGTCCCATTGGGACGCTTTCTAATAGTCGCCATATATATTAAAACCTCCGTTTCAAAACCATGGCGCATTTCTACCGACAACATTTTACCACATCTCGGTGGAAAAGTCCAGAGAAATGCGCCGCCGTATACTTGTATCTTTCCTATGAGCTAATTTCTTACGATGTTTTTCCACGGAGATAGTTCAGAAAAATATCTTTGTTAATGAGATACTTTCTGCCGGCCATTATGTGCGGAATTTGATCGTTGATGCACATCTGACGTACTCTGTACTCGGTCATGCCGTTTACAAGAGCAGCCGCCTCCTTGATCGTAAGCATGGTGATCTTTGTTTCGTTTTTGTTTTCTGCCATTGTATTATCGCTCTCCTTGTTGTTTTGGTAATTCTGCTTATGGTATGTGTGATGTTCATTTTTACAGCTGTCCTTTCATAGTGTTTTCAAGGGTACAGTGAAATGTTGTACCCTTGGTATGTCGGAAATATATTACGTGTTCTCATGTCAGTAAAGCTGACATACAGCAACGTTTTGTTACACAACTTAATATGAGGTAAGGATTCGTCCACTCATCGGAGACCTCGTCACGTTCCGTTACTCTATCGATGCTTGTTCAGATTATTCATCATCGGCTATACCCTCATCAAAGTTTCTTGTTATCAGATCATCAAGATTGATTTTCCCTCTTGTGCGTCTGACATTGTTGACCGCCTCGCGCCTGATGTCCTTCAACTCGTTCTTGCTAACCTCAAAGACGCCTGCGAGAATAGCTATCAGCATTTCAACCTCGACTGCATATCTGAACAAGCCTTTTGATATTTTTGTTATGCCTTCATCGCTTGCCTGAGCAATGCACTCCGCAAGCTCCGGCACAAGAACATTACTCTTGGTATAGATAGTTCTTGTCGCAAGAAACAATTTCAGTTCCTGCTCTATCAGTTCCGAGCGGCTGATGTCCTGCTTTGTACAATAATCATCACACTCTGCAAGCACATCACCGGACACATAAATCCCTGTTCTGATTTTATCCAAGGTCAATCCTCCTTCTGATATTTGTAGGCATTTCTGAAATCAATAATGCCGTTTGTCCTGCGCACATCTTCAGTACACATTCCGTACAGCTTACCGACATCGGTTTCATCGACATCTGTCACCGCCGCAAGTATGTGCGACTGTATTGCAGACTGCACCGCCAGCTTGAACAATGCTCTGCTGATACGCTGCTCACTGCCTTTTACGATCCCGTCAATGACAGCTGATACCGTTTCACCGAGATACTCTGTCATATTCTCCGAATTACAATCAAGATATCCTGCATAAAACCTTATCGCTTTTTCAATAAAATCGCTCTGCGACTTTGCATTTGCTGCCGCCATATGAGTGGTCAGCAGTTCTTTTACTTCCGGGTAGAGCCACACCGCTTGTTTTTCTTTGTTCGCCATGGAAACGCCTCCTTAATACTGTTCGACTTTGTTCTTTCGCTGATATTTCGGTCGTGATTTCGCAGCGTTGCCCTCTTATGGTAACACACCCCAAAACCACAACCCCCTAAAATACTGCACAAGACCTTGCCCAAAAGCTCGCAATTGCGGTCGGCTTTGCCGTCCGCTGTGAATGCGGCGACCCCGCCGCTTTAACCTGCAATCTTATTCCTCTACGTCATAACCGCTTGGAATTTACCCGGCCCGTGCAATATGCCGACAGCCGATTTTACTCCATTTTTCTCATCTTCCTTCTGCAAAAAATATCTTGCTGTACCTCGCTCACAAACGCCGACAAATCGCTCACAGCGGCGTTTTGTTGGCTCGTTGGTTAAACTATCCGACCTCGGCTGTGGGGCGGTACAAATCGCCCGATAGCCGTTCTTCCATCTTTAGCTTATTCAGCATCGCCACATTCACTACTGTGTTGGAGTTATCCCTGACCGAGACCGTGTTGCGGCTTGTCCTTGACAGCAGCAAGCCCTCTTTACGAAGCTGACGGAGTAGCTCATTTTTGCTAATAGAAAAATGCTCGCCCTGCTCGGCGCACAGCTTTCGCACCTCGGAGTGTGTTGTGTCTGCGAACAGGTAGTAGTGCTCATCGTCCTGCAAGCCGATGCAGTTTCTCTGACGGGGCGTGGAGTCAAGCCCTTTTGTTTCTACATAGCACCTGCCGCTGTCCAGCAGACTTTTCAGCTTCTCACAGAAGCGAGTGGTCGGATTTTCAAGCTCGATGATTTCTGCGTTTGCAGACACAGCTTTCAAAACGATCTCGTCGAACACCTTTTCAAATTTATCAAGCTCCGACTTGTTGATTTGATTTTTCGATTTAAGAAACACAAGCAGAAATGCAAACCCGATTTTCAAGTGTGCAAGCATGTCGGGTGTGCGGTTGTGAAACTTAATTCTGTTTGCACACAGCCTGTCCAGATAAAACTTGCGGTATTTCAAAAACACATCTTCGAGTGTTTTTACAAAAGCACTTTCATCATCAAGATACACATTTTTAATCCACTCAATGTAGCTTTGCATAATCCCACACAGCACTCCGTCATTTGCTAACTGCTGATATTCTGACAGGTCATCAAGCTGAACATCGTTTTCATTAAGTTCAATATTGAAGTATCTCGCCGAACCCGACACGGAAATTTCAGGAGTGTACTCCGCTGTGATAATTGCATTGCCTGTAGGCGGTTTTGAAGATTGTAACTCCGCTTTTGAATTTAGTCGCGCACGACCAATTCTATCACCGTAGTATCGCGAAATATTCTGCGCAATGCTTTTCATCTCCTGTTCGTGAAACATTCCGCTCGGATGAAAATCGTCAATGCAAGTCAACACGTCTTTTAAATAGTATATGTTGCTCAAAATGCTATTCGCTGTGTCGTGGAATGACATCGGTAGGTCGCTTGCTGAAAACTTTCCGAAGAACGAAAGGAACAGCGCTGCAAGTGTGGATTTACGACTACCCGTCTTACCAATCAGCGCAGTCACAAACTTTGGCTCACAGCCTGCACTTTTCAGAAAGTGATTGAGCGGACACAGAAACGTTACCGCCAGCAGCGGTAGCATAACACACTGCGGTGCAAAACTGTTTTCAAGCATTGCAGACAAGTAAATCAAGTCCTCCTGCGAACCCTTTTCAGTGAAAGAATAGTTTTTCAGCTTGCCCTGCAGTTCAACGGTAAACGGACTGTTCTGCGTCGGCATCAGGAACACATACTCACCGTTTATCTTCTTCCAACCAGTTTGGAGATACATAGTTTCAAATTTCACCTCACCTTTCGTTAACATAATTGCGTGGCAGATTTTACTTAGCACGTTTTGCTTAGGCTGTGCAGCACCCAATGCACCCCAGCGGTTTAAGAGCCATTTCATGTTTTGCATTTCGTCTGCGGAAACAATCTGCTCCGACAGTTTAATTCCCGACTTGTGAACCGCACCGACCTTGAACATTTTCTTTTGCTCTGTGCCGTCATCTCTGGTGATTTCCGAAATAAGTGTGGGAACAAAGTCTGCAAGTTTCATTGGAACGACCTGATCTTTCACCTGAACCATTTCATAAAGGCAATTGCTTTTAACAACGTAGGGATAATTGTAGACTGTTTCATCAATCAGTTTTGCTTTTTTTCCTTCTGTCATGATTTCTGACATTGGCATCACTCCTTTTTTAATTTATGTAGTTGTTGTGGTGTGTCCTGCGCTTTCAAACATTAGCCGAACGCCCGACAGCTTATCAGGCTCATAGAGCAGCGTTCCTATTGCTTGCGACGGTTGGTATCACGCTCGAGAACGTGCAATGTCAGCAAGCTGAAACGTAAGTATCCGTTTCTGATTTTCATCGCCAACTGCAGTTGCTAGATGCAGGTTGAAGATTGTATTTGTCGCTCGTTTTGAAATACAAAAGTCATGGCGTACATCTTCAGCAGCTGGAACAGTTCATCACCCCTCCGTCAGAAATAACGTATTCGGTTACCGATTATTCAATTTTCAAGATTCCGTCAATCATTCGCTCTGTATATTAATTAGGCGAATTTTTTCTAATTTATCAAATCGCATTACAGGCAAAAAATCCATTCACTACATGGTTTCAAATGCTTATATCAATTGTACAATAAAAGTTACCACAAATCTGAAAAAGTGTGATATAATAAATACAGGTCACCGCTAAAAACCTCCACCGCACATCTGCGGCATAGGATTTTAGAGCTGACCTATAGATACACTTTTGAGGGGTACTTGACATGAACAATGCAATTTCAAACAATCCGAATTACGATATGCCCGACGACAGCTTTTTTAATTTCTATTTTCTTATTCACAAGAATAGAATTTTCACAACAAAAATAGCTTTGAAGGTTGGCGAAATCACAACGGCTCTGCTGAATATGAAAGCTGAGGATATGAAAAAGATTTATGACTTAACCGTCTCTTTTGCGGGGTTTGCAGATAATAATATGGCGATGAAAAACGAGCAGACTATGACGGAATTTGTTGACCGCATAATCGAAATCGAACAAATTGCGGTGACTTTACCACCGTACTGCTATGTGAATATTGACCTGAAAAAAGAAAAACAGCGTGCCGAAATAATGAAGAGCAAGGCTTTCTACGGCAGGCTGTATGATATGACGTCGGAGGAGTTTGCGGAGTATGAGAGGTACAAAAAGTTGTTTTCGGGGTACGGGATTGGGCTTTACATAATCGCCTGCTGCATAGCCGAAATGTCAGATGAATATTTTACACGGCTTAAGAAACGTGACGAAAGCAACTATGCGATTGCGTGGGGTGCGTTTAACGAATATTCCACACTTTCGAGTGAGCTGATGGCGAGCGTGCCGTACTATGAAAAGGCAAGAGTTCGTGAAACCATGGACGTAAATATCGGCGTTTCGGGAATGATTGATCCCGATGATAAAGACAAGACATGGGTGGTTGATACCTGCGAATTTCATAATGCGCAAAGCGTTATTCAATACGATTTTTTCAGAGGAATGCAGCACGGCAGAGCGCCTTTTCGCTGTCACCACTGCGGACGTTTTTTCCTTGCGACTGACAGCTACAAGACGTTTTACTGCAATGAAAAGTCTCCCGAAAATCCCAACAGAACCTGCCGTCAGACTGGCGCGAAAAACAAGCACAAGGAAAAGGCTGAGAACAATCCGATTATCCAGACCTACCACAAGGCGAGGAACAAATATTATCAGCAGAAATTCCGAGGAAGTATTTCGGATGCGGATTACGACAAAATTCTGCACTACCTTGAAACCATGCGTGACAAGGCAATTCGGGGCAAAAGTGACGAGAATGGAAATCTGATAACGTACAAAACGCTCGAAGAGCTTTTTGAAAAGCACACGCTTTACAAGACATTAAATATCGGGGAAGAACAATGACCAAGAACACAAATGAACAGCTGATTCAGGATAATTACCGCAACGTATACGCACTTGCACATTCTCTTGCAAAATCATACAATCTTGCATTTGAGGCTTTTGAGGACTTGCAGAAGGTCGGCTACATTTCACTGATTGAGCAGTCGAAGACCTTTGACGAGAACAGCGGTGTGCCTTTTTGGACATATGCCTGTAAGGGTGTTAAGTTGAAAATGCTCGAAGAACTCCGCTTTATTCTCGATACGGTGAGTATTTCGCCTTATTTGAACAAGCAGATAGGAAAGGTGAGGAAAATCGTTTCAGCCAATGCCGAAAGCAACACATCCGAACTTATTGAAATCGTAAGTCAAATACTCAAAATATCAGCGGACAAATCCGAGGAGTTGCTGATTTTAAGCACAAAAGAGAAAACAAGCATTGATGAGTACCAATCAATGCTTGAAAGTGGTGAGGGTATGCAGGATGACAAGCTTGAAGATAAGCTTAGGTCCGATTGTCTGAATCCCGAAGATCTAATGCTGGAGCAGGAAAATCAGGCTTTTGCCATGCTGTTGGCGGACAGTCTGGACGACATTCTAAGTCATCGGCAAGCGGAATATATCCGAATGTATTTTGGCATCGGGTGCGCTCCGCAGACCTTTGAACAAATTGGGGAGGAGTTCTGCGTTAACGCCGGCACGGTGGAAAAGGGCGTTAAGTCGGCTCTGAAAAAGTTGAAAGAGTATATTGACTGACCTATGTTCTATCGAGTTTCCAGAATGGGAATTCAGGTAGTATGCGTACTCCATTTTTGCTCCGTATTACCGCATTACAAAGAGCTATTTGCCCAGTATTCTCAGCGTTTTGCGAGGTTTCGGCTCGCATTACATTTGCATAACACAAAACAAACAAGCATATTACAACGGAGTGGCTGTAGTACGCTTGTACGCTATTGTATGCTTTTTTTGAGGCGTGGTATTACTCATAAAGTGCGGGTTTTACGGCACTTGCGAGAATGTAAGCTTTGTACGGCAGATTTTGACGGAGAGCTACACCTTACTCAGATTTTCATTCTTGCCGAGGAGCACGTCAATCATCAGCTTTTCGCCGTCACGGAATCCGGCTGAGTAGTTATCCACGGACATTACATCGTTAAGCTAAAACTGGGTGTCACATATCTTTTTGAGCAGTTCACCGTTTTCATCTCCGAGAATTTTGATTATCTGGTCATACAGATCAGCCTCGGTTTTCATCAGCTTGGCATACTGCGAATTGTCCCGAATTTTTGCGTCGAAAAGCCTAAATTGCCGTAGTAAAGGTCTTTTATATAGTTCATTTTTGATACCTCCGTGATTGGTTTGGAAGTACGGTATATCACAATTATTCGTGGAATGGTAGTGGCAGATGTGATGAAAATTGAGTGGTGGATTTGGGGAGAAGTGATAAATTAGAATCATTTTACTGTTCAACTGGCGTTTTAGCCACTGTTAAAGGCAGGTGTGTGTTACATTTACGTTAAAAAATGTAAACATATATTGAAAAAATATGAAAAGTATGCTACAATGAAATGAATGCAAAAATGACTTTTTCAAGCTTACGCTGATGAAGGGTGATAAGGTGGTCG
>NZ_FR890679.1:0-6538 GCF_000435935.1 Ruminococcus sp. CAG:57
CTCGCCTGTATACTCGTGGCAGGTGTAGACGATATCAACGTTTGACACCTTATCGCCATTTGGATAAGTATACTGCATTTTTTCACCTGAATAGACGCCAAGCAGTTCGAGCTTTTTTGCTTTAAGACCTGTTTCCTCAAAAAGCTCTCTTTCGGCTGTTTGCTCAACAGACTCACCAAGTTCCACCGAGCCGCCTGCATATCCCCAGCTTCCGCAGTCTGTTCTCTGCTGCATGAGCATTTGTCCTACTTCGTTTATTACTATTACGCTTGCTCCCACCTGCAGCAGAGGGGTGTGGCCTAGGTGCTGGCGGAGGGATCTTATATATTCTGACATTACACAGGCTCCCCAAAAGTATCAGGATGACTTGGATCAAATATCTCATTGCAGGTCATAACAGTAACAAGATCCTCCGTATCACTGAGATTGATAATGTTATGTGTCCAGCCAGGTATCATGTGGATAGCCTCGATCTTATCTCCACTGACCTCAAACTCAACTTTCTCTCCTGTGTTTATGTTACGCTCCTGTATCAGACCATGACCGTGGACAACTATGAAAAGCTCCCATTTTGAGTTGTGCCAATGCTGACCCTTTGTGATGCCCGCCTTGCTTATATTTATACTTACCTGTCCGCAATCCTCTGTATGAACAAGCTCAGTAAAACTGCCTCTGTTATCTACATTCATTTTCAGCGCATACTTGAATTTATCTGAAGGGAGATAAGTAAGATACAAACTATACAGTTTCTTGGCAAAAGAGCCCTTTGGCATTTTAGGCATAAGCAGGGTCTTAGGCTGCTGCTTAAATTCTTCAAGAAGATCTACCACCTCGCCCAAAGTTACCTTATGAGTAACAGGCACATAACAATATCTGCCCTTATCATTTGCGACAGGCGTTACGCCGTCAAACTCGCAATGCTTTTCCTTGCCCTCAAGAAGATCAAACATACCCTCAACAAGGTCATCAATGTAAAGAAGCTCCAGTTCACTTGCTCTGTCATTTATGGAATACGGCTCGTCATTAGCCACGCAGTAGCAAAGTGTTGATACAAAAGAATTGTACTTTGGTCTTGAATGACCCATAAGGTTAGGAAACCTATATATTGCGACCTTTGCTCCTGTTTCTGCGGCATATTTCTGGAAAAGCTCTTCACCTGCGAGCTTGCTTCTGCCGTATTCTCCGTCATAACGCCCTATGAGCGTTGCCTGTATGGAGGACGAAAGCATGATAGTTGCCTTGTTATCATACTTTTTCAGAGTATCAAGAAGCTGTGACGCAAAACCAAAGTTTCCTTTCATGAAGTCCTCAGTATTCTCAGGACGGTTTACCCCTGCAAGATTGAAAACAAAGTCTGCTTCCTTGCAATACTCGTCAAGCTGTTCCTTTGTGGAATCTATATCATACTCATATATTTCTTCAACAGAAATATTCGGTCTTGTTCGATTTTTGTTATCTCTGATATTTTTCAGATTATTCACAAGGGCTGTTCCAACCATGCCCTTTGCGCCTGTAATCAATATCTTCATATTTCCACGTTCCTTACTGATCTTTTCTCCAGACCATTTTGTTGACTACATTAACATATCCCTGAATGATCCTTACGACTTTCATTGATACTGTTTCGTCCACATAGTCAGGACACGGCTTGCCGAGAACGCCTTTCTGCTTCATTTCGATAGCCATATCGGTAGCATTGAGCAGCTCTTTTGTTGTAATTCCTGCAAGGATAAAGTCCCCTGCTTCAAGTGCTTCAGGGCGCTCGGTAGAAGTACGGATACAAACTGCTGCGATAGGGTGACCTATTGAAAGATAGAAGCTGCTCTCCTCAGGAAGCGTTCCTGAGTCTGAAACGATAGCAAGTGCATTCATCTGCAAACAGTTATAGTCATTGAATCCCAGCGGCTCGTTTACTCTTACTCTAGGGTCGAGCTTAAAGCCGCTCTTTTCAAGTCTATGCTTTGAACGCGGGTGGCAGGAATACAATATTGGCATATCATACTTTTCAGCCAGTGCGTTTATTGCAGTAAACAGACTTGTAAAGTTCTTTTCTGTGTCGATATTCTCCTCTCTGTGTGCAGAAAGAAGAATATACTTATCCTTTTCAAGACCCATACGTTCAAGAACGTCAGAAGCCTGAATTTTATCCAGATTACCACGAAGGACTTCCGCCATAGGCGAGCCTGTCATATATGTTCTTTCCTTTGGAAGTCCGGTATCAGCAAGATACTTTCTTGCAAACTCGGAATAGCAAAGATTTACGTCAGAGATAACGTCGACTATTCTTCTGTTTGTTTCCTCCGGGAGGCACTCGTCCTTACATCTGTTTCCTGCTTCCATATGAAAAAGCGGGATATGAAGTCTTTTAGCGGAGATAGCTGACAGACAGCTGTTTGTATCGCCAAGGACAAGATAGGCGTCAGGCTGCAATTCTGAAAGCAGTTCATAGCTTCTGCCGAGAATATTTCCGCAGGTAACGCCCAGATTATCCCCTACTACAGGAACAAGAATATCAGGGCCGAACTCGCCGAAAGTGTTTTTCAGCTCGAAATCCTCCCAGAAAACTGTACTGAGGTTACGGTCCCAGTTCTGATTGTAATACACAACGCAGGTATCAAAATACTCACGGCATCTTCTTATTACAGCCGCCAGGCGAATGATCTCAGGGCGGGTGCCGCAGCCGATCATTACCTTTGTTCTGCCGTCATTTTTCCATTTAAAATTATGTTCCATATACTTTCCTCCTGAGGTCAGCCACGACCTTTGGTAAAATCATTTATTCACAGGATACTGTCTAAGCTGCACAACTTCTCCGGCTTCTATCTTACTCAGCGCTGCGATCCTATTTTCGCCTTTTACTATTGCTCCAAGGCAGATATGACAACCCTGTTCGATCACACAGCCATGGTCTACGATAGCGCCCAGATTGATGATACAGCCACGTTTCACTGTCACATCTGTATTGATAACAGCTTTCGGAAGCACCACAACGCCATTTTCGATAGAAGCGGTAGGACTTACATAAGCTGTAGGATGCACAACAGTGGCAAGTCTGCCGTCTGCTCTAGTTATTTTATCGCACCAAGACAAGCGAAACTCGTTATTTCCAAAGGCAGGAATAAATTCCGTATCGTCAGCAATATATTTAGCAAAAGAATCAAGCGTACGGTCGGCAAATCTATCGTCCAGCATAGCTATCACATCATAGCCCAACTGTTCAGAAACGTCCTTAACAGTATTTGCATATCCGCCTGCACCGAGGATGACCAACTTCTTTGACATATCAATCCTCAGCCAATCTCTCCTGGATATATGCAAGCTTAAGCATTTTTTCCTTTATTTCTTCCTTATTAAGGAGCTTTGTATTATTACTATTGAACTCAGTGAGAGTATTTCTGTCTGCGTCGCCGTCTCTAAAGAACTTATCATAGTTCAGGCCTCTATTATCGGCAGGGACACGATAGAAGCCGCCAAGGTCGATAGCCTTTGCGCACTCCTCATTGGTAAGAAGTGTTTCATACATTTTCTCGCCGTGGCGTATACCAATGACTTTGATATCCTCTTTTTTGCCGCCAAACATTTCAGTAACGGCTTCAGCCTGAAGACCGATAGAGCAAGCGGGGGCTTTCATGATAAGCAGGTCGCCGTTTTCTCCGTTCTCAAAAGCATAGAGTACAAGGTCGACAGCTTCTTCAAGTGACATAATGAAACGAGTCATATTAGGCTCTGTTACAGTGATAGGGTTGCCTGCTTTGATCTGATCGATCCACAGAGGAATAACAGATCCACGGGAGCACATTACGTTACCATAACGAGTACAACATATTTTAGTTTTACCGCTATATCTGCTCTTAGCGATAGCGACGCTTTCTTCAAGAGATTTTGACTTACCCATGGCATTGATAGGGTAGGCTGCCTTATCAGTTGAAAGGCATATTACTGCTTCAACGCCCTCCTCGATAGCGGCTGTCAGGACGTTATCCGTACCGATAATATTAGTTTTTACGGCTTCCATTGGGAAAAACTCACAAGACGGGACCTGCTTGAGTGCAGCCGCATGGAATATGTAATCTACGCCGTGCATAGCGTCCTTACAGGACTGCAAATTTCTCACGTCGCCTATGTAGAACTTGATCTTATCCGCTACCTCAGGCATTTTCGCCTGATACTCATGACGCATATCGTCCTGTTTTTTTTCGTCTCTCGAAAATATTCTGATCTCTCCGATATCTGTTTCCAGAAATCTATTTAATACTGCGTTTCCAAATGATCCCGTTCCTCCGGTTATCATTAGGGTTTTGTTTGTGAATTGTGACATGTTATTTTCCTCCAACTGCTTTAATTTTTTTTAGTACAGAACATACTATGTTTTTTTCGTATGTATTCATTCCAAATTTTATAAGTAAGACTCCATAAACTAACATCATTATAGATATCTTTACACAGAGCCATACCCAACCAACAGGCATAAATATTTTAAAGATAATGCCAACTATAAATGCGATTACCAAACAAGGTACTATGCCTTTAAAAATACCATAATAATAAAATTTAAGACTTATATCAAGCTTTTTCTTAAATATAACATTCATAACCACTACATCTCCAAGTATAAGAGAAATAAATGTTCCAATCGTAGCACCTATCAAAGGATTCCAACTAATCAATAATGCAGTAAGAGCAATATTCAATATGACAATAACAATTTTTAGTACAGACTGCTCTTTGTGCTGATTCATAGCCCACAAAATCTGTGTTCCAATTGATTCAGTTAATATAAAGATATACGCTGCCATTAAAATAGTTGCAACAACATAAGCCTGAGAATTATCATTTCCAGCCCACAAAATGATAAATTCCTTTCCATTTACTATAAACACACATAGAATTAAAGAAAGCATCATGAAAATAATTCTACCGACCTTAACCATTTCTTTAGTTAACTCAGACGATGACGCTCTTTCCTCAACTACCTTTACAACGCCTGGCATCAATACACCGGTAAACGCTGAACCAATGGATTGAAAATATTGTACAATCTGTGTACCAACACCATAAACCGCTAAAATTCCAGCAGAAGCTTTCACAAGCGAGCCAATCAATATTTGATCTACCGTAGAATTTAATTGTGTCGCAACCATTTGGAGCAATATCAATGAGGAATATGCTACTATTTCTTTTACAAACGAAAAGTCAATTCCCCTAAATAAAGGTTTCAGTTTTATTATCAAATTTACATATACAATAAAGTACAAACGACATAAAACTGTCATTAATAAGTTAACAGCTACAATTCCAATACTTCCCCAGCCAGCTACTAATACAACGTAGGTAAGAATCATTCTAACTATAATTTGTACTATAGATGCTATTCGCGAAACTGCAAATTTTTCATATGCAATTAAAATATTATTGTAAACCGTTGTACCAAGAGTTACAGCAGAATTAAACATCGTAACGCCAAGCAAAATTTGCCCCAATCTAATCTCTGAATCAGACAAGCCCTTGGAAAACACCTTAGGAAAAATAACAACCAAAACACACCCTATGATAATTGCAATAACCGCAATTATTAAATAGAAAATTATAGCAACAGCTAAAAAATTTCGTTCTTTATTTCTATCATTTTCTACCCTATACTTGGCTATATATCTGATAATAGCATTACCAACGCCAAGATCCAGTAAAAGAAGGTATGCATTAATAGCAACAACTAGCTTGTATACACCATACTCAGCTTGTCCTAATGTACTTATAATAAATGGTGTCAACAATAAAGTTGATAGAACTTCAAAAATCATTAAAGCATAAGACAATATGACACCGATTTTTCTGCTCATTAAACACTTCTCCTACTTATGTCTGTATTTTATGCACTCTACATTGCTTCTGTATAAATATAAAATTCGTTTAAATATTTTCAGGAAAATTCACCCCTTCTTTTATTTAAAAGAAAAAAGCAATACTCTTATGACTAATAGTCCTTCATCATCAACATCAATTCATTTTGAAATTTATTTGACAAATCAACAATATCTGACCTACTATCATAAGCTTGAGCCATATCTACCGATAGAATGGCATCTGCAATTTGTTTAGGTGTTTGCTCATCATAGTAAAAAAGCTTGTCTCCTACATCTGAGCCCTCTATAGCAGGAATTCTGATACTTACAACTCGTAATCCATTAGATAAATACGAAAGAATCTTACTTGGAAATGATGTAGCATTAAATGCCGCATCAGGATTTTGCGTGCTCAAACCTATATCACAGCTTTGAATAAATCGTATATATTCATCACCATGTTTTAAGCCATCATATGAAACCACACATTTAGTCTTATTAGATACTCGAACAATTTCCTCTTTAAGATACTTTATTTCAATATCAGAACCAAATCCTATAACATGAATATGATAATTCTCATCAAGAAATTCAGCAGCATCTACAGCCGCTACTGCTCCACCTTTTCTTGGGTCAAATGTGCCTGCATAAACAATATGAGTCTTTCCATCATTAAACCTACAATTATAGTCAGG
>NZ_FR890680.1:0-8437 GCF_000435935.1 Ruminococcus sp. CAG:57
CTGTCAGGCTGTGAAGAAGCAGGTGTTTTCTTTACAAGGTTTGCCACAGCGTCATTTATAGCCTTTACCATAGCGTCAACATCAGCCTGCTCTGTGATGTTCTTTGTTCTGTCGATAGCGGCAAGAGCCTTTTCGACTTCTGAGAAGTCCTCATAATCGTCTTTGTTGAGAGCCTTTGCGGCTTTCTCTGCCTTGTCAAGCTCTGTATAGTCTGCTGACTTGTAAACAAGTTCAAAAGCCTGTGTATGTGTTGCGATATCTGCTGAAATAGTTATTTCCTTGCTGAGAGGCTCGCAATCGTCAGCAGTTACCTCTACTGTGTAAGTGCCTGATGTAAGCATTGCAGTATTGCTTGTTATCTCTTTTCCGTCTACCTTTATTACAACATTTTTCAGGTCAGCAGGTGTTACTTCAAAATCAACTGCATATTCCTTAGTTGGCAGGACAGGCGTTTTTCCCTCAACATACTGATACTTTGCACCGCCAGCTGTCAACTCGTCATAAAATTCTTTTGTTGTCATATAGTCATATGCTTTAGCCTTGCCTGCTTCTTTATTTGAACCGCAAGCTTCAACATTTTCTGTTTCTGTGAAATAGTTGTTTTTAAAGTCAGTTGTAGACGAGGAATCCTTCCCCACTATTCCGCCGAAACGTGTATATGGCTTTTTGGCTGAGTACTGTGAAAGGTCAATTTCTCCTGCAAAATAGCAATCACTTACAGAACCGCCGGCTACTGAACCAACGATACCGCCTACATCTGTGGTTCCGTTGCCAACCGGCGTGAGTTTTCCTGTAACATAGCTGTTTATAACCTTGGAATCGCCATACAAACGTCCTACGATACCGCCGGCGTCTGGTGCAGCATATACCATATCGCCTGTGCTTGAACAATAGCGGACTTCCGTTCCAATCTGCGCATATCCAACTATACCGCCGACATAAACACTTTCGTTGTCGCCTGAGATAGTTATGTCTGCTGTGTTCTCACAATATTCAAAAGTTGTGCCGTATGCCTGACCTACCATGCCTATGAAGCCATAAACATATTTGCCGTTATTGTTGAACGATACGTTTGACACACAATCAGAAATAGTACAATCACCTGCAAATCCTGCAATAGTGCCATAAACAGTATATTCGTTATCAGTATTTGTCACATCCAGATTTCCCTCTATAGTCAGACCTGATACCTCTGCTTCCTCGATATCGCCAAAGAAACCGACCAACAAATCTTTACCATAAATAGACGTAAAATCAATGTTTGAAATAGTATGACCGTTTCCGTAGAATTTGCCGCTGAAACAATGTTCAATATAGCCGTTTTCATCGAAAACGTTTCCGATAGGCGTCCATACAACACCTGTCAAGTCAAGGTCATTTTCAAGAACAACAACTGCGTCCTTATTCTTGTCATAATCTCCGTTGTTTACCGCTTTTGAAAACGCCAACAGGTCGTCAACAGTTTTTATTACCGTCTTATTATCGTCTGCAAATGCCGTTGTCGGCACAAACAAAAGACAGCCCGTCACCAAAAGACTTAAAATTTTCTTTTTCATTCTAATTCCTCCATAATATTTTTCGTTGCTGATATTTCTTTTTTACTCAGAACATAATTTTACACGATTATTTTAACACAGACTACACACTTTGTCAATAAATTTAGCACAAACGGTCAAAAATCTGCACAAGCGGTAACAAAATAAATGAATAATGCTTGAATTTTGCTTTGATGTGTGTTATTATATATTAAGAAATCATGTATAAGAAAGGATTTTTACAGTATGAGAGTGGCATTGGTAGACGATAATAAAAACGACCTTGCACTTCTTCATGAATATATTTCCGAACAAACCGCTCACAGCTGTCAGATAGATACGTTTTCAAGCGGAGAAAGCTTTTTATCATGTTGGCAGATGGGAGCTTATGATCTGGTGGTGCTTGATATATTCATGGGGAAAATGACAGGGATAGAGGTCGCAGAAAAGCTTCGTGAAACAGACAAAAACGTGCATATCGCATTCGGCACTTCAAGCAACGAGTTTGCAAGCGAAAGCTACGACCTCAACGCCTGCTACTATCTTTGTAAGCCCTTTCAGGCTGACAAAGTAAAAGCAATGCTCGACCGGATCGGTTCTGATGAAATTGATCGTATGCGTTCAGTTAAGCTTCCCGACGGTCAGAACGTGATACTCAGAAATGTTATCTACATAGACTGTGCGTCACATATCGTGACAATCCATTGCACAGACGGTGAAAGCATAGTTTCAAGAAATTCTTTCGCTGAGATCGAGAGCATTTTTTGCAGTCATTCATACTTTTACACCTCCACCAAAGGCGTCATCGT
Organism: Ruminococcus sp. CAG:57; assembly: GCF_000435935.1. Classification (NCBI taxonomy): domain Bacteria; kingdom Bacillati; phylum Bacillota; class Clostridia; order Eubacteriales; family Oscillospiraceae; genus Ruminococcus; species Ruminococcus sp. CAG:57. The sequence goes on from NZ_FR890680.1 coordinate 2,345, forward strand.
GAATTTCTATGAGATAGCCCAGCAAAAAAGCGACCTTTTCATAATGAGCGACGGCACACATATCCCCATAAGCCGCCGAAAATCCAGAGAAACATTAGACGCCTTCGCTCAGTTTCGCTTCAGTGATCTGCGAAAAGGCGGTGAGCAGTAATGCCTCCTTTATACCGCCTTGTGGAAGTGGGCATATATTCCCTTCTGAATTTTCTGCCACTTATGGTGCTTGCCCTTTATCCCTTCCGGCATAGGCTTCGCTTTTCCAAAACAGCTACTGTGGGACTTGTTGTGGCTCTTTCACTGGTGCAGATCTTCTTAGGCTGGCAGGCGGCATTTTTCAGCACAAATGCAGGTCTGCTAAGTGCAGTCAGCACCCTGCTCTATGCGGCTTTTTACTTTTTCGCTGTGAAGGTCAAGGTCGGCAAAACAGGCTTCACACTGCTTCTGCTTTCAAATAACGCAAGCTTTATCGTCATTACCTCAAAGTGTCTGGAGGGCATTCTGTTCCCGTCACTTGCCTATGAGTCATACCGCTGGTCGTTTTCCCTTTGTATGCTTATGACAGAAGCCGTGGTATGGGGGCCGCTTTTTATCTACATGAAAAAGGTCTACACACCTGCGGTGGAAAGAGAGCCGTCAGGTCTGGAGTGGCGCTATCTTTGGCTTATCCCATTTACGTTCTATATAATATGGTACTATACTCTCTACGGCAACTCTACGAAAAGCAGCTTAGAGCTTGCTCTGGAGCCAAAGAACACCATAGCTCTGTTCTTTATAAATGCAGGAGCGTTTCTGGTGTATTACATCGTGGCACTGCTGGTCAGCGAACAGCAGAAAAATCTGCGGCTTCAGGAAAATAACCACCTGCTTGAAATGCAGAACCTGCAATATGACTATTTGCAGGATAAGATAAAAGAAACAAGACGCTATAAGCATGATGTCAGACATCATATCGCTCTTATGCAGGAGCTTCTGAAAAAGGGCGAATACGATAAGCTTTCGGAATATCTCAATTCTTTCAGGGATTCTATGCCCGATATATCAGAACACATTTACTGCAAAAACACATCTGTAAGCGCACTTCTTGCATATTTTGCTCAAATAGCGGAAAGCAGCGGCATTGAATACAAGGTGAGTGCTGACATCCCAGATGACATAAAAATAGACATAACCGACCTCTCTGTGCTTTTCGGAAATCTTATCGAAAATGCCATTCACGGCTGCGTGTCTGACAGTGCAAAGAATAAAAAAATAATAATCAGAGCAAAGGCTGACATCTATTCCCTTTGCCTAGCGGTGGACAACACCTTCACCGGAACTATACTCACCGACCCAGAAGGCGGTTTCCTTTCCTCAAAACGCAATGGCAAAGGGATCGGCACAGAGTCTGTCAAGAACATTGCCGCCAAATACAATGGCGTAGCTAAATTTGAATACGGTGACGGAATGTTTTACGCTTCCGTAATGCTGAACATATGAAAAAGGCGGAAAGCTCGCAAAGAGCCTCCGCTTTTTCTATTATATATAGTATATCCGTTTTGCTGTTCTTAATTGTCGCTTATATCACACACTGCCACGCTTGTAACAGGGTCAATGTCAGAGATGTCAACGCCGTATTGATATGGGTTGAGTTCAAAAGTCTCGCTGTCCGTCTGAGCCTGCATTCTTTTATATGTTTCATCAAGCTGTTCGTCAGTGAGGTCAAAGCCGAACCACCATGTTCTGCCGTTTATTGTCGCTGATACGATTCGGTTTCTGTCTGTATTTGAAAGATACATAAGTGGCTTTTCACCCAGAGCGTTGCAAAGCTCGTTGTATGTCATGCCCACATAGATATTCTTTGTGATGTATGCACCATTGTAAAGCTCCACCCTTGTGACAGGCAGGCTTTCGTCAACATAGCCCTTGCCTGTTTCGGTATTCAAAGCCGCCCTGCCGAAGTGATACTGCGGAAAAGCCGAGCACTGATACATAGAATCATAGCCGTTTTGAACGAATGTTGGATAAACAAACTCATAGTTGTTGTCTGCCATTTTGAGCATATCCCCCACTGTATTTGAAAACAGCTCCTCGCCTGGTTTGTCTGCACTTGGGAGGACAGCGCTTGTATTTTCGCCTTGCGTATCTGTAACAGGAGTATCGGTTTGCACAGGTGCAGGTGCAGTTGTCACGGCGGTGTCTGTTACCTTTTCAGGCTCGCTTGACGGCTCAGATATGCTGTCTGTTTCAGCTTTTGACGAACTGATTTCAGGTATCTTCTCTGATGAAGCGTCTGCCATACTGCTGTCAGAAAGGTCAAGGCTATCGTCATTTAAGCTGTCTGAAACACTGCTGTCATCGTGAACGCCGAAGCCGTTGTTGTTCACTCCACGGAGAGCCAATGGTATGCTCACTGCCACCACCACAGCCGCCGCAGTTCCCACTATCTTTATAGCAGCGGAAGAGGTTTTCAACGCTGTAACAGGTGAAGCCGCTGTCATTGCATACTTTTTCGGCAGAGCCGCTCTCATCATTGCGCTCATAGGCACAGCCGCAAATGCGCCGCCCTCAAAGATACGCTCTATCTCTTTCTTTATCTTTGCCCTCGCCTTAAAAAGCTTCTGCTTGGCGGCATTCTCGCTTATCTCCAAAATCTCGGACACTTTTTTCAGCGGCATGCCGTCATAATAATAAAGTATCACCGCCGACCTCTGCTCAGGCTTCAGCCCCTCTATGACCTTTTTCAGACAGCGTTTAAGCTCCTTGCTATCGGCATAATCCTCAGGGAGCATAACAGTATCGTCAGCATGGATATCCTCGCTGAGGTTTTCGTCATCAAGGCTTATGTTATCCTCTCTGCCCTTTTGTCTGAAATACATTCTGCACTTGTTGAAAGCGATAGAGTGAAGCCACGTTTCATAATGCTCAGGCTCTTTCAGCGACCCTATCCCCTCCATTGAAGCCAAAAAGCTGTCCTCGGAGATATCCTCTGCGGTATGCTTATCCCCAACGTTTTTCAGCACGAAGAAATAAAGCTTCTCGTGGAACTCTTTGTACAGCTTCTCAAAAGCTGTCTTTTCACCATTTTGAGCCTTTTCTACAACGGCTCTCAATTCATTCTTGTTCATTCACATATCCCTCCAAGACAAGTATGCGTATCAACCTTTTCATCTGCGCCTCTGCCTCATCGTCTGTCTGACGAGTTTCCTCGTTCATGGACCTTAGGACAAAGGCGATGACATCTCCAAGCTTTGCATTTTTCATTTTTATCTCCGTTTCATGCTCTCTCGTTTTTGCCCTTTCATATACTTAGTTGCAGTTATCCCGATATGGTTATCATAACATCACACTTTTGTATATCTGCACAAAAACGCACCCCACAGCCTATGAAAAATACACAACCTTATGACGCATACTGTCTTAATACTCATTATACTATATTTATGTATATTAAGCAACTATTTTTCAAAACTTGCCATAATAGATAATTCACATATCATTAATAAAATGCTTCTTGTATCTCTTGTGCAATATGCTATAATCTAGTTGAAAATACGGAAAGAATTCCGTATAAAGTTAATAAATCAAACAAATCGGAGGTAATTCATTATGATGGGAAGACTCAGAGCAATGCGTGAGCCGCTCAAATATGTTCAGGGCAGAGATGCTACACTTAAGTTTCATGAAGAAATGGGCTATATGGGCAAAAGGTGGCTGTTTGTATGTTCAAACAGTGGCTACAAAGCCTGTCATGACAAGATAGAGAAAAGCTTTGGCGAACTTGACGATTACAGACGCTATGAAGTATTTGGTGGTATATCAAGCAAGGGCGAGATAGCCAAAATGGAAGAGATAGTAAAGGCTGACAACATCGACACAGTAGTTGCAGTTGGCGGCGGAAGCGCAGTTGATACTGCAAAAGCTACAGCATACTACACAGGCAAGCACATTGTTATCGTGCCTACAGTTGCGGCAACAGATGCGCCATGTACAGGTCTGTCAGTAATATACAATGATGACCACAGCTTTGACAAATATCTTTTCTATCCTACCAATCCAGACGCAGTAATGGTAGACACAACAGTTATCGCAAACGCACCTGTAAAGTTCCTTATTGCAGGCATGGGCGATGCACTTGGTACATATTTTGAGGGCAGAGCTTCCATAAGAACAGAGTCCGCAAGCCTTGAAGGCACAGGCATCACAAGAGCAGGACAGGCACTTGCAAGACTTTGCTATGACACGCTGAAAACATATGGCAAGCAGGCAGTTGAGGCTTGCAAGGTACACGCAGTTACACCTGCTCTTGAAGCTATCTGCGAGGCTAACGTATATCTTTCAGGTGTTGGAGCAGACAACGTAAACTGTGCGGCTGCACACTCGTTCTACAATGGCGTAACATCATTGGGAATCAAGCACGCAGACCACGGCTGTTGTGTAGCCCTTGGTACACTGGTTCAGCTTGTACTTGAGGGTGCGCCAAAGGAAGAGTTTGAAGAGGTACAGAACTTCTGCCTTGAAGTGGGACTTCCTGTCACACTTGAAGAGATCGGTGTAACTACACCTGAGCAGGTAGAAACTATCGCAAAGAACGCTTGTATTCCAGGCGAAACTATCCACAATCTTGCAGGCGACGTACAGCCTATCGAACTTTATGACGCTATCATGCAGGCAGACGCAATGGGCAAGATAGCACTGGGAAAATAAAGAATAGTATATATTTAAAATAATATTGCCACCCACGGCTGATTTAGCTGTGGGTGGTTTTCTGTGCGAAAAAAAACAGAGAAACCCGATCAATGGGTTTCTCTGTTTGGATCAACTTATTAAATCATAATATCTTAGTAAAGTATATCTTCCTGCGAAGCTCAGTTGTCTGCAACGTCCATAAGCTCAACAGCAATATCGTCAGACCCGGTATCATCTGCATCAGCCTGAATATCGTCCGGCTTATCGTCCTCTATGACAGCTCCTGTAAAATCAATACAAACATTCTCGCTTTTGCCAAAACGAGCCATTGTGAGCAGATCGGTGACAGTCGAGCGTGTGACATGAGCGCCTGTGAAATCCATCACCACATTTGCAGAATTATCCTCGCTGTTTTTGCTGTTGATCTCATCACGAAGCTGGTCAAAATTCGTATCCTCAAGGTCTGCATAAGCTGAAAACTTTTTTGGCGCATAGAGCGTTGCAACAGCGTGCATAGCAATGAATACAAACCTGAAATCTTCGCAATCAAAGGTTCTGAAAGGTATCTCAAAAAGCCTCAGCATACCCTCGTCGGTCTTTTTGCATAAAACAGGCTTATATCTGTTCTGAGCCAGATCATAGGTGTATCTGTCTTCGTAAGCTTCATCGGTTAAGCTACCGTCTGGCATAGGCACGATCTCAAAGCGAGAAGTTTCATTGCACGTATTACAATAGCCTCCGACTATCACAAATCTGAAAACATAGTCGGTATTTTTCTCAAGTTTTTTGTCACAGCATATCTGCGTCCAGTCCCAATTCCAGTTTCCAATAGAATAGGCAATAACGTTTTCGCCGTCCTCATCGGTCACAAAATATTTAGCTATGACATTGTTTTCGCAGGACTTATCTGCCTTAAAATCTCTAGGATCAAAATCTATTACTTTACCCATATTGTTTACCTCCGTAACATCCACGGTCGGCTTATGAGTATCCAACATTCTTATAGTACATTTTTCACAGTCGCTTGCATACTCTGCCCGACCGTTCTTAACAAGCCCCTTAGCCCTTTTGGGATAGGTGGCTCCGATTCGTTTTCCGTTTATGTCTGTAACAATAACATTTTTTTCTATGGGTATCTCCCCCTTGCACAGCAATATTAAATTAGTGCCTGTATTACACAGGCTTGCGTTTAGCTCCGACGCTGTTATTTTCTATGGGTGTCGTCCCCGGTCTTTGCTTAGGATAAGTTTAACAGACGTCCGGTCTTTTGTCAAGACTATATGCACCTTTTTGACATTACATACAATTGCGATCTTGCGGGCTTAGCACATATGCACAAGGGACATGAGTACATAAAATGCCCGTCACGGCGAGTGATTTCAAAATTTATCATAACGCAATTCTATCTCACCGGGAACAAAAAAATCCGTC
>NZ_FR890681.1:0-10643 GCF_000435935.1 Ruminococcus sp. CAG:57
TTTCTCATTTCTCATTCCTCACTCCTCACTTAAATCTCCCCTCCGACAATTTTTTTACCCAAAACTGTGTTATGTTTAAACTGAGTTTATAAAACCCTATTATAATATCTTTACAATAACAAAAATAGGAGAATATATATGCTTAGTTTAAAGGACATAAAAAAAGATTATGTCGTTGGTGATTCCACCGTTTCTGCCCTTAAAGGCGTTAGCATTGATTTTCGTGAGAATGAGTTCGTTTCTATCCTTGGCCCGTCAGGCTGCGGTAAAACCACTCTTTTGAACATTATAGGCGGCCTTGATAGATATACCAGCGGTGACCTTAACATTAACGGCAAATCTACCAAGGATTTCAAGGATTGCGACTGGGATTCCTACAGAAACCATTCCATAGGCTTCGTGTTCCAGAGCTATAACCTTATACCGCACCAGACAGTGCTTTCAAACGTTGAGCTTGCTTTGACCCTCTCAGGTGTTTCAAAGTCAGAAAGACGTGAAAGAGCCGTCAAGGCTCTCGAGCAGGTGGGTCTTGGCGACCAGCTCCACAAAAAGCCTAATCAGATGTCAGGCGGTCAGATGCAGAGAGTTGCCATTGCAAGAGCGCTTGTGAATGAGCCTGACATTCTGCTTGCAGACGAGCCTACAGGTGCGCTTGATACTGAAACAAGTGTTCAGATAATGGAGCTTTTGAAGAGCATTTCAAAGGACAAGCTTATTATAATGGTAACGCACAATCCTGAGCTTGCAATGAAATATTCTTCAAGAATAATCAAACTTCTTGACGGAAAGGTCATAGATGATTCCGACCCTCTTGACAAGAATGTTGTTGAGCCTATCAAAAAGCCTGAAAAAGAGCCTACAAAGGCTGACAAAAAGGCGGCGAAGAAAGAGCGCAAAAAGCTTAAAACTTCCATGAACTTCCTTACTGCGCTGTCTTTGAGCCGAAACAATCTTATGACAAAAAAGGCAAGAACGCTTCTTACCTCTTTTGCAGGCTCTATTGGTATAATCGGTATCGCACTTATTCTTTCTATCTCAAACGGTGTTCAGCTTTATATAGATCAGGTGCAGTCTGATACCCTTTCAAGCTATCCGCTTCAGATAACAAAGACCACCGCAAGTATAGGTGAGATAATGAACACCATGGCGAAAAACCATGAGGATTCAGCAAACCACGATAAAGACAAGGTCTATTCTCAGAATGCCATGGGCGAGATGATAAACACTCTCATGGAAGAAACGAAGGTCAACAATCTGGAGAAGTTCAAGAAATATCTTGACGATAACAGCGACCTGAAAGACCTTACAAGCGACGTTCAGTACACATACGCCACTACACTTAATGTTTTCACGGAGAGCGACAGCGGTGTAATGCAGGTCAATCCGTCAACGCTTCTTGAAGATATGGGATATATGTCCTCAACTCAGATGGAAGCAATGTCCATGAGTGGCTCAATGGGTGGCATGATGGGCATGGGTACTGACGTATGGAGCGAAATGATAGATAATGAGGAGCTTATCGACAAGCAGTATGACGTTATCGCAGGACGTTTGCCTGAAAAATATAACGAAGTTGTGCTTGTAGTTGATAAGAACAACGAGATAAACGACTATGTGCTTTATTCTCTCGGACTTCTCGACCCAAGCTCACTTAACGGCATAGTAAGACGTGCCATGGCAGGAGAGGATATATCCGTTGACAGCGAACAGCACGTTTACACCTATGATGAGCTTCTTGACCTGAAATTCAAGGTCGTTCCTACACCTGATTTCTATAAGAAAAAAGACGGTGTGTGGGAAGATATGACAGGCGATGAGAGCTACATGAAAAAGGCTGTTGCAAATGGCACAGAAATAAGTGTAGTCGGTATCCTGCGACCTGACGAGGACGCTTCTTCTGCTTCCATAAGCGGTGCGATAGGCTATCGTCATGACCTTATGACATATCTTATCGACGAAGTAGATAACAGCGAGATAGTAAAAGAGCAGATAGCAAATCCTGACATAGATGTTTTCACAGGACTTAAGTTCAAAACGGATGAGAATGCGGCAGATACAGACAGCAGTTCAGAAACCGTTTCCGACAGCACAGCCGATACAGAAAGCAAGGCTGACAAAACAGCAGACAACTCCGACACAGATAAGAAGGCTGGTTTGGTGGCAGGCGACAGCTCTATGGAGATACCTGAGGGAATGACTGAGGAGCAGTATAAGGCTCTTATGGAGCAGAGCGGTGCTTCCGATACAGGCGAGCTTGCAGATATGGGCATGAATGCCATGGGTTCAATGGATATGTCAGCAATTCAGGGCGGTGATATGTCATCGCTTACCGAAACTCAGAAGAAGTATATAGCTTCACTTTCTGACGAGCAACTGGAGCTTATGAAGCAAATGCTCAAAGAACAGTCCGACACAAATGCGGATCAGCTTGCAAACAGCGGAAAATATTCCACTTCAAACTATGACAACAACATGAAAACTCTTGGTTATTCAGTTGTTGAAGACCCTGACAGCATAAATATCTATCCTGTGGACTTTGCTTCAAAGGAAAAGATAATAGATATTATCGACGATTACAACGACAGTGTCGGCGAAGAGGACAAGATAGAATACACCGATTATGTTGGTCTTATGATGAGTTCTATCACCTCTATCATAAACGCTATCGGCTACGTTCTTATTGCATTTGTTGCAATTTCACTTGTGGTATCATCTATCATGATAGGCATTATAACCTACATCTCAGTTTTGGAAAGAACAAAGGAGATAGGTATTCTGAGAAGTATAGGTGCTTCAAAGAGGGATATATCAAGAGTGTTCAATGCCGAAACAGTTATCGTGGGATTTGTGGCAGGTGCATTGGGAATAATTATCTCATATCTGCTCACAATACCGATAAACATGATAATCGCACATCTTACGGACGTGCCGATAAGAGCTTCAATACCTGTCAGTGCGGCAGTTGTACTCATTGCAATAAGCGTTTGCCTGACGCTTATCGCAGGTCTGTTCCCGTCAAGAGTGGCGGCAAAGAAAGACCCTGTTATCGCACTGAGAACAGAATAGTTTATTTTAGACCCCAAGGAGGTAATCACTATGAAAAAGCTTACAGCAGAAAAAATAGACAACATCATGGGCGCAATGAGTTGTATCGTAACAGGTTTTTGTCTTATGGCTCTCATTATGATGGGACATTGCTGATTTTCTGACATTCCCATAACAAATTCCTATATAAACTACTGCCCGTCATACCATTTTGGTTGGCGGGCAGTAGTTTTCTGGTGAATTGGTGCGGTATGGCTTAGAATATTCTATAAACCGTCACAAATTTTACACAATAATAGGTTATTATATAAGCAAAGAATATGAATTAAGGCAGCAACACAAAAGGATTGCGTGCAAAGCCAATAGGCGGTTCTTGTGCGGTGTTGCCTGAATAGGAGGGAATAACTATGGCAAAAATTCTTGTAGTCGATGACGAAATTAAAATAAGAGAGATAATCAAAGAGTATGCCGAGTTTGAGGGATATGAAGTAGCTCAGGCTGAGGACGGTATGCAGGCTGTGGAAATGGTGAAAAATCAGGATTTCGATATCATCATAATGGACGTTATGATGCCGAAGCTTGACGGCTATTCAGCTTGCAAGGAGATAAGAAAAATAAAGCAGATACCTGTTATAATGCTTTCCGCAAGGGGCGAGGAGTATGACAAGCTTTTCGGCTTTGAGATAGGCGTTGACGATTATGTAGTAAAACCGTTCTCGCCAAAGGAGCTTATGGCAAGGATAAGGGCGGTGCTTAACCGTGCGTCAGCTTCTCAGCGCACTGAGGACGTTATAAGATACGAGGGATTAGAGATAAACTTTACAGCCCGTGAGGTAAAGATAGACGGGGAGAAGGTTTCCATGACTCCGAAAGAGTATGACCTGCTTTTCTATCTGGTGAAGAACATGAACATTGCGCTTTCAAGAGAGAAGCTTCTTGAAGAGGTATGGGGCTTTGATTTTTACGGTGACGACAGAACTGTGGACACTCACATAAAAATGCTGAGAAACAGCCTTGGAAAATACCGCAATCTTATTGTTACTCTGAGAGGAATGGGATATAAGTTTGAAAAGATCCAGTAAGCTTGCAGAAGTCAAGGAAAAAGTCAGCAATAAGACGGCGGAGATAAAGGCGAAAAGAAGTCTGCGGTCATATGTGTGGATGTATTTTATCTTCTTCACGGCTTTTATTCTTATTCTTATTTGGCTTTTTCAGTATTTTTTCTTGGAAAGATATTATCAGTCGGCGAAGATAAGAGATATCACAGACGCTGCAAATCAGATAATCCAAGCATATGGCACTGACCAGCAGGAGGTAACGAACCGCTCGCTGGCTTTTGACAACAGCCTTTGCATTGTTATAACGGACGAAATGGGCAATCCTATTGTGATGGAAAACAACATGGGAGCATATTCGCATCTTAACAAGGTCATAAACAAGGGCTATGGCATCGGACTTTTCAAGATGATATCTCAGCTAAAGCAGTCTGACGATAACTACATCACGAAAATTGCTCAGAATGAGAATTTCAAGAGCAAGGAGATATTTTACTGCACGTCTATCTACACTGATGATTCGGATAAGCAGGCGTATCTTTTTATTGAAAGCTCAATAGAGCCTATAGATTCTACTGTAAGCATTATAAGAGAACAGCTCATTTATATCACTATCATACTTTTTGAGCTTGCTTTTATTGTAACTATGTATATCTCAAAGCGACTTTCAAAGCCTATCGTTGACATTACGAACACGGCGAAGAAATTCGGTGAAGGGGATTATACGGTGGAGTTCAATGGTCATGGCTATTGTGAGATAGAGGAGCTTTCCACGGTGCTTAACAATGCCAAGGACGAGATACAAAAGGTATCGGAGCTTAGGAAAGACCTTATTGCGAACATATCTCACGACCTGAGAACACCGCTCACTATGGTGAAGGCTTATGCGGAAATGATAAGGGACTTGTCGGGGGATAATCCTGTGAAGAGGCAGGAGCATATCCAAGTCATTATCGACGAGGCTGACAGGCTTTCAAGTCTGGTAAATAATCTGCTGGAGCTTTCAAAGCTGGAGTCGGGCAATGCGGAGCTTAAACTCACGGACTTCTCTATTGTTGACAAGCTCAATGACTGCATGACGAGGTATCAGATACTCATAGAGCAAAACGGTTATGATATCAAGTATATCCCTGATGAGGACAGGATAATAACGGCGGATATTGCAAAGCTTGATCAGGTAATTTACAACTTTATAAACAACGCTATAAACTACACGGGTGACAATAAGGTCATTCGTATCAAGCAGATAAACAAGGCTGATGTGGTTCGTATTGAAGTAACAGACAACGGAAAGGGCATTTCCAAGGAACTTCTGCCTAAGATATTTGACAGATACTATCGTGACGCAAAGGTAAAGCGTGACGTGGTAGGCACAGGACTTGGACTTTCCATTTGTCAGGAGATACTCAAAGCCCACGGCTTTGCATACGGCGTTCAATCGGAGGAGGGCAAAGGCTCGACCTTCTGGTTTGAAGCAAAGATCGCAAAGCAGGAGAGCAAGACTGTTCAGAAAATGGAGAGCAGGCTTTCGCTCAGCGGGCTGGAGGAAAAATAGAGTAAAATATAAGAGTGCATTATCTGAGGTGGTAATGCACTCTTTTTTTATTATATCAGCGTCTGCCATGGTGAAATAACAAAGTTGGGTTTATAAATAATGATCCATGAGCGGCAATAAAAAAACCGCCTTACATAAAGTAAAGCGGATCGGGTGCAGGGGCACGCCCCTGAATTTGTAAAAGTGACACACAAATTATCACAGCGGTGACTTTGTGTGTTTACAAAAACACTTGATGGGAAATGCCCGCCACGGCGAAACAATGGTTGGGTTTTAGATAAAATTGATGAGCGGCAATAAAAAATCCGCCTTACATAAAGTAAAGCGGATTGGGTGCAGGGGCACGCCCCTGCTGGTGGAGGTGAGGAGAATCGAACTCCTGTCCGAAAGCCTATCCCCACGAACTTCTACGAGTGTATTCTGTTATTGCGGAAAACTCCCATTCCCTTGCACAAAGGCAAACAGACACGCCTGTGTGTTTGGTAGGCTGTGATACATCACAAGGCTACAGCCGTCGCTTTGTAACGTTCACCACTGATCGACGCCTTTACCAAAGCCGTGGTACTCTAAGGCAAGACGAGCGCTGACTTAAGCAGCAGCTAATTCAAAATTATCGTTGTCGTCTAATTTTAAAACGTACGCCGTTTAAAGAGTGTGCGCTCCTCTACTCGCTTATCGTGCTTCAAAACCCCCGTCGAAACCTTTACACCCCCATGTTAGTTTCGCTCTTTCATGGCACGCTCTATGTCACGCTGTGCGGCTTTCTTTGCCATGTCGTCACGCTTGTCATAAAGCTTTTTACCTTTGCAAAGCCCAAGTGCAAGCTTGACTCTGCTGCCTTTGAAATATAGCGACATCGGGATAAGCGTAAGACCCTCCTGCTGTACCTTTCCGAACAGCCTCAGTATCTCACGTTTGTGGAGCAGCAGCTTTCTCTCCCGGCGTGGATCACGGTTGAAAATATTGCCGTGTTCATAAGGGGATATGTGCATACCCTTGACCCACATCTCTCCGTCCTCGATAGAACACCAACTGTCTTTCAGATTGACGCCGCCATTCCTTATAGACTTGACCTCTGTTCCCACAAGCTCGATACCGCACTCGATCTGCTCAAGCACGAAATAATCGTGACGTGCCTTTCGGTTATCGGCAATCTGCTTTGTGCCTTTTTTGTCTATCGCCATACTGCTCACCTCCCGTGGAATATTATTATAACACCATTTCATGCCTTTGTCAACAGGCAAAGAGTTCAAAAAATTGTACAAATGGTCGTAATGTTTAGATTTTTACACATCTCTGTGTGTGCTTATGTGCAAATTCGGGTATTGAAATAGCTTTGATGGTGTGATATAATATTAGGTATGAGAAATAGTTAGTTGAAAGATGAGAGAAGATCTGGTATGAAAAATAAGAAAATAGATATGTTAAACGGTCCGCTTGTGGGCAAGATCGTTATTTTTGCACTGCCCCTTGCATTGTCAAGTATTTTGCAACAGCTTTTTAACTCTGCTGACCTTGCGGTGGTGGGCAGATTTGACAGCGACAAAGCCATGGCGGCGGTTGGAAGCAATTCTTCATTGGTGAACCTTATTGTAAGCCTTTTTCTGGGGCTTTCTGTCGGTGCAAACGTTGTGGTGGCCAGACTTATAGGTCAGGGGAGAAAAGAGAAGGCAAACGAGGCTGTACATACGGTGGTGCTTTTGGCGGTCATAAGCGGATTTATCATACTGGGTGTAGGCGAGATACTTGCACCGATACTCCTTGGCATGATGAATGTGCCTGACGATGTTTTAAAGCTTGCAACGCTGTATCTCAGGATATTCTTCTTTGCAATGCCTTTTATAGAGATATATGACTTTGGTTCGGCAGTGCTTAGGAGCAAGGGCGACAGCACCAGACCTCTTTACGCTCTTATCACCGCAGGCGTTATAAATGTTATTCTGAACCTTGTGTTCGTGATCGTGTTCAAAATGGGCGTGGCAGGCGTTGCAACGGCAACTGTTATATCAAACTTTTTCAGTGCCTGCATGATACTTTACTTTCTTACCCACGAGGAGGAAATGCTAAGACTTGATTTCAGAAAGCTCAGGATACGCTGGAAATATCTCCTCGGTATCATAAAGATAGGCTTGCCGGCTGGTTTGCAGAGCATGGTTTTCTCGCTGTCAAACGTTGTGATACAGGCGGCGATAAACAGTTTCGGTTCAGACGGTATCGCTGGAAGCACAGCGGAACAGAATTTTGAGTTCATGGCATATTTTGTGATAAACGCTTTCGCTCAGACGGCGACCACCTTTACAAGTCAGAATTTTGCGGCTCAGGATAAGGAACGCTGTAAAAAGATATACAGGCTTTGCACCTTTATCGGGCTTGCAAGCTGTCTTGGGCTGAGTATGATATTCCTTATTGGCAGACACCTTTTTATACAGATCTTCTCAACGGACGAGAACGTTATACACTACGCAATGATAAGAATGTGGTCAGTTTGCCTGCTGGAGCTTCTTACGGGCGTTTACGAAATATCGGGCGGCTGTCTTAGGGGAATGGGTCACTCTATGACACCTGCGGTCATAACTGTGCTTGGCACCTGCGTGTTCAGGCTTGTGTGGGTGAACACGATTTATGCGGCTCACAGAAGCTATCTTATGCTCATGATAGTTTACCCTGTTTCCTGGGTGATAACAGGCGCTGCCGTAACAGTGGCTTACTTTATCATACGGCGCAAAGAGTTTGCACAGATAGGTAAACGCAGGGCGGATATTATTTGATAGACAGGCGACAATTCAGATAGACGTGGAAAGGGGCAAACGCTTTTCGCCTCTACAGAAAAAGATAAATCTGCACTCTGAAAGCTTTAGGATTTTCGGAGTGCAGATTTTTTTTGAAAAAAGTCGCAACTGTCCAAAAAAAGTTACCACAAATGGTTTTTAGTGTGATATAATACATACATCAGGAACGAACAAAGACTTCTGCACACTCCTTCTAAGTTGATTAAATTGTGTTTTATTTGTTATCTTATGTTTACTATTGACTCCTTTGTTTTATTTGTTTTTTTCATAATACCCCCTTTACTGTGTTCCTGAGAGCAGAAGTCATTTTTTTACCGCAGTTCTTTTTGAACTGCGGTATCTTTTTTTATGTGTTACATAATCTTATAAAAATAGGCGTCATGCTTTTGATACAAAGCCTTTTCGCAGAAGGGGGATAAGTATTCCGCCAATGGAGTTTCCAAGGGACATTATAATAAGGTAGCCAAAGGCTTTAATGCTCCATAAGTCTGCCATGGCAAAGAAATACATATTAGCGACGCAGTGTTCAAAGCCGCTGAGGATAAAGACCACAACGGGGAGAAATATTGCAAGTATCTGTCCCACAGGGTTTTGGATAGTTTTATAGCCGTCTGCGGCAACGAACATAAGTATTCCGCAGAAAAATGATAGGATAAAAACGTTTGTGATATTATCCCCAAGCTTTATATTGCAAAGCTCTGTGGCTTTGTCGCTTATGGTGGATATGCGTGTTTGGGTAATAAGCAGGGCGGAGAGGACGGCTCCTGCAAAATTGCCGAGCCATATTATGCCAAGCTCACCGAGATAAGAGGGTTTGTTTTCAACTGCATATCCGACTTTTCCTGTGAAGAGATCAAAGCCAAAGGACAGTATCACGAAAAGTCCAATGCCGAAAAGAAGCGCTCCCAGATATTTGTTAGGGCAGGAAAGATAGACTGTTCCGCCTATGGCTATCGCCACGCCTGTGAGCAAAGAACGCAGAAATATGTCGATAATTTTCTTCATGTAAATTCTCCTATAACTTTTTTGTGACAAAGCACTGTGTTATTATACTATATTATAATGGCTGTTTCAACAAAAAAGTGGCATTGTTTACACTTATTTTGATTTTTGTTTCCAAGTAAGCCATGGGTAACATGAGTTTTGTGACATATTTTTTGTGATATGGGAGATATGCAATGTGAAGAATAGTCAGAACAGGTCAAGCATACTGTCAAGATAAATTTGCTCTCTGACTTTTAGCTGATGTTCGGGTTTTGTCATATAGTAGAGCAGAAATTCAAGTATCAGGGCGCTTCCAAGGCTTCTGCCCTCTATTTTGAAGTTTGAAAATCCCATTGGGAGATAGGTGTTTTGGATATCCTCTATGCAGATAAAGGTGGGGCTTTCCATGGCTTTTGAAAAGCGGTAGCCCTCTGCGGCATTGGGTGCTTTGCAAACATGGTCGGGGCAGTTTTCACCGAGATTTTTGCGGCTGACGTTTTCATAGCAGTTTTTTCGGTCTGCACAGCCTACATAACAGCACTCGTTGCAAAGAAACTCAACCTTGTTTTTCTGCTCAGTGGTGAGATCGGAGAGTTTATCCAGGGCTTTGTTTAGGCGAAAGTCGGGGACTACATAGGAAAAATCGTCATTATCAAGCTCGTTTACAAGCTGAGAAAACTCGGTGAGGACTTTTGTGGTAGAGGACACAAAATAGAGGTGGGGATAATTCTCTTTCAGATATGAAAGAAGCAGGTCGGAGCATATTATCACGCCATTTTGTGGAGGCGGGCTTTGGGAAAACAGTCTGCAAAGCTCGTTGCACTTTTTGTCTGAAAGGTGTTCTTCCCTTAGCAGGGAATTGCTGAAGGTCAGCCGTGAGGAGATGTTATATTCTTTCATAAGGTCGAGGACTTCTCGTGGAGAATGTTCGCCGAAGCCTGCTCGTCCGCCGCCCCATATACAGTCGGCAGGTGCGCCATAGACAGAGCCTATTTCGCACCAGTCATAGAAATAATCTCTATGCTCACGGAATATGGGCAGGAAAGCGGCGTAAAGGTCATAAAACTCGAAAAGCCCCGGCAGGTGGTAGTATGCTTTATTGGTCATGTGGGGTCACCTCTTTTTTTATCATTATAGCATGGCGGGGGTGGGAAGTCAAAGGGGTGCGTTGTTTACAAGCTCATAGGTCAGACTATTACGGCAGTGTGACTATTT
>NZ_FR890682.1:0-1324 GCF_000435935.1 Ruminococcus sp. CAG:57
GCCTTGCATTGGAATACAGGAAATGCTGAGTTGTATCTCCTGTGCAACTGCGAGGATAATTATTCCAAGGAGTTTACAGAGAGAGAAGTATGGGATAGTTTCATTGAGGGCAAAAGGAGCAATAACAAGCGGGTATCTGAGGAAGATTTGGCTCAGAGAGATGCTGCTGATGCTTCAAATAAGCAGTTAGTTCACTTTGTGAAAATCGATTATTTCCTAAGCCATTTAGATGAATATATTTGAGCATTAAGGAGCAGTATCTGTGGGGGGTATTGCTTCTTTATTTTTGTAACATTGCAGAAAAATTCAAAGATGCCAGTCATCAAATCAAGTCCTGCTCGTGAAAACGCCTGCACACGGAGTTTTGCCCGAAAAGGGTGTTGAGTAAGTGCGATTATTCGATGAGCTTCGTTTTACCCCTGTTTTCAGAGTGAGCTGTACCTATTCATTTGGTGCATAAAATACCCCTAGATTTTCGAGTCAGATTTATCAAATATTTTTGAGAATTGTTTCTATTCTCACCCGCAAAATAATTTTTGCAGATTATAGATATTTTTCATTGCGGTGCGTTAGTCGTTTAAGCCTAAAGAGCATTTGAGGAACAAATTTTTTCGGCGATAAGTTTCAAAATTTCTGAGATAGCTGTAATATAACGAAGCCCTGATGAACCAACAGCCGTATTACTTATTTTTGATAAATAACACCTTGTAGTCCACTTTAGTCAACGTCCGAGATTAATTTTTTATGTTCGTAATGTTCATTTTGATTTAATCAAGATGCTAAATTATCAAATTCAGATCATATTGAATTTTTATAAGAATAATGCTATACTACACCAACGGTAAATGCAGCGGCTTTGCCCAATTTATGGATGATTAGTCCTGTGGATAGCGTTGTCGCACACGCCTTCACAAACGCCGTGTGTGGGGCTGCGGCTGCTTCGTCGTCAAACTACTCTACCCGCTTGGTGATGGGGCGTTACAGCGGCGTACGGTGTGTTCTGTGGCGAATGGCTTCGTTCACTGCTAACACGGGTATCAATTCTGGGCGGGGTACGGAATTATTAATGGATCGGGGGTGATTATACTTGAGATTGTCGGAAAAAATGCCATCGCAAAAACTTAAAGTCGGTAGTAAGTTTATATATAAATGGATCGATAACGAAACTCTTTTGGTGGCAGAAGCAATCCATAAATATCCGTATGGTATGCTGTGTCAGTTGTATCGTGCAAAGAGCAAGAAAGATGGCAGCATAGAGATTGAAAAACCTTTGTTTAAGGCTTTCGTCTATGTATGCTAAAATAAAACTGAGCCAGTCAGGGCA